>NZ_JAPWBC010000005.1:0-174944 GCF_041433255.1 Neisseria sp. 20925_1_37
GCGGTGGCGCTGGACAGGGAGGTGGAACCCAGGGTATTACGTTTGAACGAGTCGTTGACGGCGGTGGTGTGCGCGAAGATGAAGGTGAAGGGCAGCTGTACGGATGGTGAGGAGATATTTAGGGGTAATGATGCGGAGTGTCGGCCTTTTATGGGGTGACAATAGAGTGGAAAGGAGATAAGAAAGTAAAAGGACGTGCACAGGCACGTCCTTTGGTGAATGAAGATGGATTACTCGCTCCAGCTAACCCAGCCCAGCATCCAAGTAAGGAGAATCAGACCGCCAAATACAATACGGTAGTAGGCAAAAGGCACATAGTTTTTACTGGAGACAAATTTCAGCAAAGCTTTTACTGCCAATAAACCGGCGATAAATGCCGCGATAAAGCCGATGGCAATTTGTCCGACATCTTGCAAGGTAAAGAGTTTGTAGTTTTTTAGGATGTCGTAACCTGTTGCCGCAATCATCATTGGTACAGCAAGGAAAAATGAAAATTCGGTAGCCGTTTTACGTTCCAGTCCCCACAACATACCGCCCATAATCGTACTGCCTGAACGTGATGTACCAGGGATAAGGGCGCAAATTTGGGCGCATCCTACAACAAATGCGTCAATTGGGCGCATATTATCGACATGGTTGACTTTAGGTTTGGCTGTTGTTTGGCGTTTTTCAACCCATAAAATGAAGAAGCCACCTAATACCAGCATGGTAGCAACGGTAATTGGATTGAAAAGATGTAATTTGATTTGTTTGCTGAACAAGAGGCCCACAACCGCAGCTGGTATGAAGGCAATAAATAAATTCAGTACAAAGCGATTGGCTGTTCGTTCTTTACCCAGTCCTTTTATGATATGGGTGAATCGTTGGCGGTATTCGAATACAACAGCTAATACTGCACCGAGTTGGATAGCAATTTCAAATACTTTTCCGTTGCTTTGAAAGTTCATTAAGTCACCGAATACAATCAAGTGACCAGTACTGGAGATAGGGAGAAACTCGGTTAAACCTTCGATAATACCGAGAATAAGTGCTTTAAATAAAATCAGAATGTCCATAAGTTTTCAGACGGCCTTGAGGCCGTCTTTCTTTTGTTGAATAGTTAAAGTGGTTTTGAGGATTGTTCGCGGCGGACTTTGACGATGAGCTCATCTATGGTTTTCATACCGACTTTCCAGTCGGTACCGTTGAAATTGACTTTGTATTTACCACCGACGATGACAGTTGGTGTGTTTTCAATTCGATAAGTTTCCGTCAATTGCTGCATTTTTGCAGCAGCCGATGCGGCAGCAGGATTGTTGTAGGCTTGAAGCAGTTTTTTACTGTCAAAACTTGTCTGTTTACCAACCCATGAGTGGAATACATTGGTATCGGCCAGGTTGATTTTTTGTTCGTAAACTGCTTTGAAGATGACTGGATTGGCCTGATATTTTAAACCTGAAAGATTGACGGCAGCGGCTACTTTGGCCAAGCCTAACATTTCAGGCATCCAAACGACGTGTTCTGTCCGTAAGGAAACATCTTTGGCAAAGGTTTTGCTGTGTTGCAACAAAACTGGATCGAGATGGTAACAATGGACGCAGAAGTAGCCGAAAAATTCTAGCACTTCAATTTTTCCGGCTTGTTGCTGCGGAATAGGGCGACTGAGGACAGTATAGTCCACGCCCTCGGTAGCAGCCTGCGCACTCAGACTGAGCAGGCTCAGGCTGAGTGCGGCAATGGTTTGTTTTATATGCTGCTTCATCAGTGATTCCATTATTTGCTAGAACGAATCAAGCTGTTGATATTATGGCCTTGCAGGTTTTTTTGCAGTTTTACAGCGGCTTCCTGCGGCATGGTATTACTTTGAACTCGGTAAATGGTTTTGTCGCCGTTTTGCGATTCAACCACTTTGGAAGAAACACCTAAAATAGCTAGTTTTGCACGTTGTGAGTCTGCGCTGGAGCGGTCTGCATATGAACCAAGTTGCAGGAAGGCTTTTTTACCGTTGTTCACAGCTGCTTCGGCTTTTTCTGCTGACTGTTTACTTGCAGCGTTGCTGCTTTCTTTTGTTGTAGAGGCATTTGCTGCTTTACGTGCTTTTTCGATGCTGCCGCTGTTGAGGATTTGCTCAGGTGTCGGCTTGTTTTGTTTTTTGGCTTCGGCTGCTTTTTTCTCAGCCAATTTGCGCTCGGCACGCTCTTTTTGTTTGTCGGTCAGTTGGTCGGCTGCTTTTTTATCTTTTGCAGTTTTATCAGTAGCTTCTTTTTCAGCTTTGGCTTTTTCTGCGCGTTTTTTCTCTAATTCGGCTTTTTTCTCGGCCAGTTTTTTCTTGGCGGCTTCTTTTTCTGCTTCCGTTTTTGCGGTTTTTTCTTTGGCTTCACGTTCGGCTTTATCGGCGGCAGTTTTGTCTGCTCTTTCTTTGGCTTCGCGTTCAGCTTTGTCGGCGGCGGCTTTTTCAGCTTTTTCTTTAGTTTCGCGTTCGGTTTTTTCTGCTTCAGCTTTATCCGCTTTTTCTTTGGCTTCACGTTCTGCTTGTTCAGCTTTTTCCTGAGCTTCTTTGGCAGCCTTTTCAGCCTCTTCTTTAGCTTTGGCTTCTTTCTCTGCTGCTTCTTTTTCAGCAGCTTCTTTTTCTGCTTTGGCTTTTTCTTCATCTGCTTGGGTAGATGAAGTGTCGGTAGCTGGGCGTTTCTCTGCTTTGTCCTGAGGTTTCAGGATTTCAGGTTCTTCGCTTTGTTTAGGCTGAGTCAGCTCTTTGAAAACGTTTTGGTTGCCTTGGTTCAAGAAGAACAAAATACCGGCAATAATACCTGTTGCCAGTATCAGGCCGAAAAAGAAACCGGCCAAGCCTTTGCCATATTGTGTAGATTTTTTCATGACTTACCTTGTAATAATGTGTTCAGACGGCCTGAGGGGAGACTGTCTGAGTTTAGATTCGATATTTTATCAATAACCGTTATGGACGGCAAAATCCTGATGCTTTGTTTACTCTAGTTTTACTTAAACATAAAGATTCAGGCCGTCTGACAAGTTAAAGGGCGCGACGGAAGCTGATGGCTTTCATCACATGGGTTTTGCTGACTTCTTCGTCGCCTGCCAAATCGGCCAGCGTACGGGCGACGCGCATGATACGGTGGAAACTTCGGGCGGAAAGGGACAGTTTTTCGAGCATGGTTCCCAAGGCTTCTTGCGCTTCTTTTTGGATGCGGGCTTTGCAATCGAGCTCGCTGACACTCAATTCGGCATTAACTTTGCCTTGTCGGCCGTATTGGATTTTGCGCGCGGCGGTAACGCGTTCCAATACTGTGGCACTGGATTCGCCTGCTTCTTGTTGCATCAATTCGGCAGCGGAAAGGCTGGGTACTTCGATGGTTAAATCAATACGGTCGAGCAATGGCCCTGAAATTTTGTTGCGGTAGCGGGCAACGCTTTCAGGCGTGCAGCGGCAAGGTTTGGACGGATGGCCAAGATAGCCGCAAGGGCAGGGGTTCATGGCGGCGACAAGTTGGAACTTGGCCGGATAAACAGCTTGGCGTGCGGCGCGGGAAATATGGATTTCGCCGTTTTCCAAAGGCTCGCGCAATACTTCTAATACTTTACGGTCAAACTCGGGTAATTCGTCTAAAAACAACACACCGTGGTGCGCCAATGAAATTTCGCCCGGACGTGGATCTGAACCGCCGCCTACCATGGCAACCGAGCTGGCGCTGTGATGAGGGCTGCGGAAAGGGCGGTTACTGTCGAGTTGCTGTTGATGGTTGGGCAGGAGCGAACGCAATGCCCATACTTCGACTAATTCGTCTTCGGTCAAAGGCGGAAGGATGCCGGGCAAACGTTGCAAAAGCATGGATTTGCCTGTACCCGGCGGCCCCATCATCAGCAGGCTGTGTCCGCCTGCAGCTGCGATTTCCAAAGCGAGGCGGGCGGTATGTTGGCCTTTGACATCGGCTAAATCAGGTATTTTACTTTGTTCAGACGGCCTTTGCGTCAGCTTGCATTCAGTTTGTGTCAGCGGTTCGATGCCGTTTAAATGTGCGGCCACTTCGCCTAAAGAACGTGCGCCATAAACCGCGATACCGCGCATGACGGCAGCCTGTTCGGCATTTTCTTGCGGCAAGACGAATGAACGGCCGGCCTGCATTCCCTGCCATGCCATGGCCAGCGCGCCACGTACGGGACGCAACAGGCCGGACAGTGCTAATTCGCCGGCAAACTCATATTGGGTGAGCTTTTCAGGATTGATTTGTCCCGATGCTGCAAGAATACCTAAGGCAATCGGCAAATCGAAACGGCCGGATTCTTTGGGGAGGTCGGCCGGTGCGAGGTTGACGGTAATTTTCTTGGCGGGAAAGTCGAAGCCGCTTTGGATGATGGCGGCACGCACACGGTCGCGACTTTCTTTGACTTCAGTATCGGGCAAACCGACGATATTGAAATGTGGCAAGCCGTTGGCAAGGTGGGCTTCCACTTCGACCAACGGCGCATTCATGCCGCTTAAGGCGCGGCTGTAAACCAAAGCAAGCGACATGTTTCAGACGGCCTTATTCGGCAGCTTCAGTTTGTTGTTTGATTTCGGCAACAGCTTCTTCTGCAGCAGCTTCGGCCGCTTTCAAAGCAGTTTCTTCAGGCTCTTGAGCGGCTTCGAGTTTGGCCAAACGGGCTTCCAATTCAGCCAGTTTGGTACGGGTTTTAATCAAAACCTGTTGTTGGATGTCGAATTCTTCGCGGGTCACCAAATCCATGCGGTTGAACGCGCTGCCGAGCATGGCTTTAACGTTTTTCTCCATGTCTTTGGCAGGGCTGTTGGCGATGGTTTCGCTGATTTTGGAGCTGACTTCTTCAAAAAGTTGTTTGCCGAACATAATCCGTATCCTTTATTCAGAATGTATATAGAAATTCAAGTGGCTATTGTATAAGGAAAAAGGCCGTCTGAAAACGGGAATTTTGAGACGGCCTTTGCTTTCTATCGTAAATATTCCGTGTATTTTAACGTTCAACACGGGCTTCAAAAATAGGCATCAGCCACGCGCCGCCTGTGAAGCCTTTGCATGAACCAGTGGTGTGTTCCTCACTGCGGACAAACGTTTTACCATCCCACACCGCTGCATTGCCAGACCAGCAATCGCCTATGCCGCGGCCTTTGAAGCTGCCGCTGAGTGTGGCTGTTTTTTCATCAAATCCGCCATGACCGCCGTATGTCATTGGCGGCAGCACTTGTTCGATCTTGGTCAGTTCTTTATCGGCAATGGCATAGTAGCCGCTGGTTTGATAAGCACCGCCGATACAGATGGCCGAAATCAAAACCTGACGATCGTTGAGCGGATGGACATACAGGCTGCGGTTCCAATCCATTTGCTCTTTATTGTGCAGGGCGTAACAGTAATTATCGTCGCCTTCGGAAACGCGGTTGCTGTCGCTCAAGAGCTTCATGACGGTGCTGTGGCGCGGTGTGCCTTGTTCCAGCATATCGCCCTCTTTTTTCGGCACGGCAACGGCGCGGATGACGGGTTTGGGCTGCGGGCTGAGGACTGCCTGACTGCTGCCGCCTTTGCGAATCAGCGCGGAAGGCGTATTCAGACGGCCTTGGAATTCGTCCGCTTTCAACATTGCCGCCGCTGCACCTTGGTCGGACAAGTGCCATTCATATTTTCCAGAGCGGATGCTGATTTTGCTCTCTTTTTTCAATGCTTCTAGTAAGGCGCTGGTTTGAGAGCTGCTCAATTTGCCTTGACCTTTTTTATTGAACGCCAATTTGCTCAGTGATTTACCGTTCAATACCAATTCGTTGCGGGTTGCAATGCTGGCGAGTTGTGTGTCGTCGTCATTAAATGGCAGCAGGGAAACTTCGCCAATTACGGCGGCATTCGCCCCTGCTTGTCGGGTAAACAGGATAGAAACCGGCGGCTCTGTTTCATCTGCCTGATATCCGGCAAGACGGCAGGTGCCGGTATTGTCGCAAGCAATGTCCCAGTCTTTGTAATTTTGATAAAAGCCTTGAGGCGGAGCAGCCAGTGCGGTGGCAGGCAAAACAGCCAGCAGCCATTTTTTCATGATGTATGCTTTCAATTTTATTTGGTAGCTTCACAAAAACATTACGGCAATCCAAAATTTCATTGCACTGTTTTTGTGAAAATACGATGTGTCGTTCGTAAAAAGGTTTTGAATATTTAGATGTAAAAAGGCCGTCTGAAACTCCCGTTCAGACGACCTTTATTATTTTTTTACACGCCTGCGGCTGCTTTCAATGCGGCTGCTTTGTCGGTGCGCTCCCAAGTAAATTCAGGCTCCTCGCGGCCGAAATGACCGTAGGCGGCGGATTTGCTGTAGATCGGGCGCAGAAGGTCGAGCATTTGGACGATGCCTTTAGGGCGCAGGTCGAAATGTTCGCGAACCAGGGCAATCAGTTTTTCTTCGCTGATTTTGCCGGTGCCGAAAGTATCGATGGAAATCGAAGTCGGTTCGGCAACACCGATGGCGTAGGAAACTTGGATTTGGCATTGGGTTGCCAAACCGGCGGCGACGATGTTTTTCGCAACGTAGCGGCAGGCGTAAGCGGCGGAACGGTCCACTTTGGACGGGTCTTTGCCGGAGAATGCGCCGCCGCCATGCGGAGCTGCGCCGCCGTAGGTATCGACGATGATTTTGCGGCCGGTCAGACCACAGTCGCCTTGCGGGCCGCCGATAACGAAGCGGCCGGTCGGGTTGATCAGGTATTTGGTTTCGTCGGTCAGCATTTCAGACGGCAGAACGGGCTTGATAATCTGCTCGATAACGGCTTTGCTCAGTTCTTCATGGCTGATGGCAGGGTCGTGCTGTGTGGACAGGACGACGGTGTCGATGCGTTTTACTTTGCCGGTTTCGCTGTCGTAAACCACGGTCAGTTGGGCTTTGGCATCAGGGCGCAGCCAAGGCAGGCGGCCGTCTTTGCGCAATTCGCTTTGGCGTTGCATCAGGCGGTGGCTGTAATAGATGGCAAACGGCATCAGGGTAGGGGTTTCGTCGCAGGCATAGCCGAACATCAAACCTTGGTCACCCGCGCCTTGGTTCAAGTCGATGCCTTCGCCTTCGTTTACGCCTTGGGCGATGTCCGGAGATTGTTGGTCGTAGTACACGCCGACTGCGCAGCCGTTGGCATCAAAGCCCAGCTCGGAGGAGTTGTAGCCGATGCGTTTGATGGTTTCGCGTGCGACTTTGATGTAGTCCACTTGGGCGGTGGTGGTGATTTCGCCTGCCAATACGCACAAGCCTGTATTGACCAAGGTTTCTGCGGCGACACGCGCTTTGGGGTCTTGTGCCAAGATGGCATCCAAAATCGCATCGGATACTTGGTCGGCAACTTTATCCGGATGGCCTTCGGATACCGATTCGGAAGTAAACAGATATTCGCTCATTGCTATTCTTTCATTAAAAACAGGCTGCTGTGTTTTCAGACGGCCTTTTATTTCGGACAGCGGAAATCATAACAAAAACTCCGCTTTTTCTCTATACAAGTGAGAAACATTCGCACTTGCCTGCTGTTTCGGAATCCTGTTGCGCGTTTCTTACAGGCAAAAAAATTCCCGCATTAAGCGGGTTTGGATTGCTCTGGCGAGCCACATCGGTTTTTCAACCGTCCACCTTACCTTTCCGTTTGAAAAGCAGGTTGGCATGGAATTCCCAACTCTTAATGCAGCGCGGATAGTAGCAGAAAAGCAGGTGTGCCGCAATATATTTGCCCGAAGTCTGTTTTGTTCAGACGGCCTGTTTCGTTTACAATCTGTCCACTTCATTTTGGTAAAACCTTATGCAAACGCTTGTTACCTTTGTTTTTAAATTTTTGGCCGCGCTGCCTTTGGCTTGGTTGCACAAATTAGGCAACCTGCTCGGTAGTTTGGGTTTCCGCGTGCTGTCGAAAGATCGCCGAAGGGTATTTGAAAACATGACACTTGCCGGATTGAACCCGACGGACGAGGCGGTGAAAAAAGTTTTCCGTGAAACGGCAAAAGGTGGCTTGGAATTGCCGGTGGCGTTTTTCAGACGGCCTGAAGAAATTGAAAACCTGTTTGTCAGCGTCAACGGTTGGGAACATGTTCAGACGGCCTTGAGTGCGGGCGAGGGTTTGCTGTTTATCACGCCGCACATCGGCAGCTATGATTTGGCGGGCCGCTACATCAGCCAGCAACTGCCGTTTCCGCTGACGGCGATGTACAAGCCGCCGAAAATCAAGGCTTTTGATGCGGTGATGCAGGCGGGGCGCGTGCGCGGTAAAGGCAAGACTGCGCCGACCAGTATTCAGGGCGTCAAACAAATCATCAAAGCGCTGCGCGGCGGCGAAGCGACCATTGTGTTGCCGGACCATGTACCGTCTCCGGAAGAAGGGGGTGACGGCGTGTGGGTGGACTTTTTCGGCAAACCTGCCTACACCATGACGTTGGCAGGCAAGCTGGCGCAAGTCAAAGGTGTGAAGGCTTTGTTTTTCTGCGGCGAGCGTATGCCCGACGGTAAAGGCTTTGTCTTGCACATCGAGCCTTTGCGCGGCGAATTGAACGGCGATAAGGAGAACGACGCGCGCGTGATCAATGAAAATACCGAATATTGGATACGCCGTTTTCCGGAACAATATTTGTTTATGTACAACCGCTACAAACATCCCGAAGGTGCACCTTTCCCGCCGCCGGAAGTATAGGCTTGCCGAATGTAAAAAACCTGCTTGAACTCAAGCAGGTTTTGTATTTGGTCGGAATGAGAGGATTCGAACCTCCGACCCCTTCGTCCCGAACGAAGTGCGCTACCGGGCTGCGCTACATTCCGAATGTGGGAAATTATAGGATAGGAGAAGCCGGTTTGTACAGGGGTCGATAAATAATTAATAATTGGCTGCCGATGGGTTTGTTTTAGGCCGTCTGAAGCGATGTGTTTCAGACGGTCTGTGTTTTTGTTTGCCGCTTCTGCTGAAGCATTTGTCCTAATGGCATTATAATGTGGGCAATTGTTTTTTAGATTGTCTGCTATGTTTTATCTTTATCAGTCTGACCGTTTGGAAGCGCTTGCCGAAATGTGCGCGCATATTCATCAGACCTTGCCCTTGGATTCTGTATTGGCGCAGGAAGAAGTGGTGGTGCAGAGCCAGGGGATGCGGCGGTATCTGAATGTGTTTTTTGCGCGCAAACTCGGCGTGGCGGCGAATTTGAAGTTCAGCCTACCGGCCGGTTTGGCGTGGCAGCTGATGCGTAAATTGGTTCCCGATGTGCCGCCGCTCAGTCCGTTTTCGCCTGAAGTCATGCGTTGGCGTTTGCTGGATTTGTTCCGCAGCGAAGCGTTTCAGACGGCCCCGGAATACGAAAACGTGCGCCTGAAGCTGGAAAGTTATTTGCACAGTTCGGCCTCGGCGGATTATCAGCTTGCCGGACAGATGGCGGATATTTTCGACCAATATTTGGTGTACCGTCCGGATTGGATTGATGCGTGGCAGGCTGGGAAACTGCTGGGTTTGGGCGATGATGAGGATTGGCAGGCGCGGCTGTGGCGCTATTTGGACGATGGCAGCCAATCTGCGCCGCACCGCGTGGCCTTGTGGGAAAAGCTGTTGGCGCAGTTGGATAAATCGGTCTTGCCACAAAGGTTGTTTGTATTCGGTATTTCGACAATGGCGCCGATGTATCTGCAACTGCTGCACCAAATTTCCAAACATTGCGATGTGTTTGTGTTTGCGCTCAACCCGAGCAGCCAATATTGGGGCGAGGTCATCGACGAGGCACAGATTTTGAAAAGGGGCGACGAGGTGGATTTGTCGCAGGCAGGGCATCCGCTGTTGGCTTCTTTGGGTAAGCAGGGGCGCGATTTCTTTGATTTTCTGTCGGAAGTGGAAACCGAGCAGGATATTCAGGTTTATGAAGAGGGAAAAGACGATACCTTGTTGCATTGCCTGCAAAACGATATCCAAAACTTAATCATGCCGTCTGAACGCTTATATCAACAGGAAGAAGGCGAAGCAGGCGCGCAGTCGGTTTTGGTTCAAGTCCACGATGCGGACGGCAATCCAGTGTGTGTCGAGCCGGACAAGCTGCTGAATGACGGCTCCGTTAAAATCGTCGCGGCGCACAGCCCTTTGCGCGAATTGCAGATTTTGAAAGAAGAGTTGTCGCTGGTGTTGCAAAACAATCCCGACTGGCAACCGCACGATATTGCCGTTTTGACGCCAAACATCGAGCCGTACAGCCCGTTTATCGAAGCCGTTTTTGGGCAGGAGCATGCAGGTAGCCAGGCTTTGCCGTATTCGATTTCGGATGTGAAACTCAGCCGCCGTCAGCCGTTGCTGTATGCTTTGGCGCAAACTTTGGACTTACTGGAGAGCCGGTTTGAAGTGGACAAGGTTTTGCCTTTGCTGGAAAGCCGGTTGGTGTTGCAACGCTTCGGTTTGAGCGAGGAAGATGTGCCGCTGCTGCATGAGACTGTTGCCGGATTGAATGTGCATTGGGGTTTGGACCAAACCATGCGCGAGGGCAAAGACAACCTCTTTACTTGGCAGCAGGCGGTAGAGCGTTTGGCCTTGGGCTGGATGCTGCCTGAAGGCGGCAACGGTATGTGGCAGGGTGTGAGCGCGTGGCATAGTAATGTCAACCAGTTGGACGTGTTCAGCGGTTTTGCCGAATTTATCCGTACTTTGGCTGATATGGCGGCGCAATGGCAAGAGCCTGCCAATGTGGAAAGCTGGGTGCAGCGTTGCCGCGATTTGCTGGAGAAACTGTTTGCTCCGGATACGGACGACCAATACGCCAAGCAGCAGTTTGAGCAGTCTTTGGCGAAATGGCAGGAAGAGGCGCAGTTGGCCGAATTTGACGGATTGTTGCCGTGTAAAACCGTTATCCGCCATATCCGCCGCTTTTTGGACAGCGAAAGCCAAGCCGGATTTTTAAGCGGCGGCATCACTTTTTGCAGTATGGTGCCGATGCGCAGCCTGCCGTTTAAAATGGTTTGCCTACTGGGTTTGAATGACGGCGATTTTCCGCGCAATACCAAAGCAGCGGTGTTTGACCTGATTGCCAAACATCCGAAAAAAGGCGACCGCGCCCGCCGCGATGACGACCGTTACCTCTTCCTCGAAGCTTTAATCAGCGCACGTGAAATGCTGTATTTGTCTTATATCGGCCGCGATATACGCAATGATGCCGAGTTTGCGCCGTCTTCGTTAATCAGCGAGCTGCTGGATACCATTGCCGCCATGACAGGGAAAAGCGGGCGCGAGTTATCGGAGAAATGGGTGAAACATCATCCTTTGCAGGCTTTTTCACGCCGTTATTTCCAAAAGGACGCGCTTTCAGACGGCCTCTTCAGTACACGCCAAGATTACGCCGATGCGTTGAACCAGCCGCAAGCGGAAGCGCAGCCGTTTTTCCTTGAGGCTTTAAGTCAGGAAGAGCCGGGCAAAACCATTCATCAGGGCGAGCTCGTCAGTTTTTGGCGCAATCCTGTCAAAGTTTGGCTGAAGAAAAATTTAAGCTGGGATCAGCCGTATCTGGACGGTGCATGGGAGTCTGCCGAACCGTTTGAGCCGCAACATGAGGGTCGGATTGCCGATGCCTATTTGGATGCGCGGCGCAAAGGGGAAGATTTTGAAGATACGGCCATTCGGCTGAATGCCGAAAGCCTGATGCCGGTAGGCGAATTGGGTGGTTTATGGCAGAAGCAGTATCAAATATCTGCGAAAAACGTGGATGCCGAGCTGATACGCAGTGACAAAAGGCCGTCTGAACCTTATGAAGAATCCTTTGACGACTTGGTTTTACAAGGCACCATCGGCAATCTTTACGAATGCGGCCGTATTGTGTTCCTAAATCAAAAAGACAATGCGCCCAACCGCATTGCCCGTTTGTTGGAGCATTTGATTTTTTGCGCTATCGCCCCTAAATCCGTTGAAAGCCGACAAACCTATATTGTCAGCCTGGGAAAGACCGAAACCTATGCCGCCATCGGGCAAGAGGTCGCGAGGGCACTTTTGAAAGAATGGTTGGTACATTTCCGAATCGGACAAAATACCCCCTTGCCGTTTTTTGCCAAAACCAGCCTTGCCGCTGCGGAGGAGTACAGCAAGAAAGAGGATTGGGATGCTGCCTTGAGAGAAGCCTATAAGGGTTTTAACAGCAATAAAATGAGCAAAGGGCAGAAAGAATATACCGAAGTGAAGCTGGTGTTTGGCCATTCGGACGAGTCGCCTCTTGATGAGCCGTTATTTGAAAACCTCGTCGTCAATCTGCTTGTTCCGCTTTTGACCGGCGTGGCAGGGAAAACCGATACAACAGAACAGGAGTAAAGCATGGCTACTTATGCAGAATATTTGGATTTTGATACCGAAGAAGACAAATTGAAACAGCAGCAACTCTATCAGGCGACCGAGTTGTCGGCGCAAACGGTAGCGGCGGTCAAAAAGATCAGCCGTCTGCAAAACTGGCTGCTTGCCGCTGCGCCATATTGCCCTGATTGCCGCGTGTTTGTGCCGTTTATTCAAAAAATGGCGGAGTTGAATCCCAATATCCGCGTCAACTATATTGCCCGAAACGATTTTGGCGACAGCAGCCGTTTTGAGAATCCGCGCCAACAGGAAATCGTCCGCGCCAATCAAAAAATTCCTGCGCTGTTTTTGATGGGTCATGAAGAGGAAGGGCCTGTGTTTAACGAGTTTCCGCAAGTGGTGTTAAACCAAATTGCGGCAGATGAAACCCGTCGTACAGAATTGCGCGATGCGTGCCGAGCAGGCGAATTTAATGCCGATATTGAGGCGCAGATTGTAGCGGCGTTGGCATGGGCAGAGCAGTGGTGTTGAGCAGATATTGCTGGTGTGTACAGCCATGTTTTGAACCGTTTTGATATTTTGTTTCGTAATAAAAAGGCCGTCTGAAAAGATTTCAGACGGCCTTTTTTTAATGCTTAACGCTTTATCAAATCTCGATTTTATTCGGCGTAAAGGTTTGCCATTTGTTGCAGGCTGGGCAGTGCCAGAAGAAGACTTGGGATTTGAAGTGGCAGTTGCGGCAGCGGTACATGACGCTTTTTTGCAGCTGGCGGCCGATAATGGAACGAATCATATCGGTATCGGCTTTCCACTCCGGATTCATACTGCTGAGTTTCAAGCCAAGCAGGCGGTACACGCCGTTGAGGTCGGGTTTTTGACGGACGAGTTCGACAGCGATTTGCGCCGCTTCGGTTTCGCCTTTGAGCAGCAGAGCCTTTTCGTAGATGACGTTGATCAGGTCAAGATCGGGGAAGGTTTGCATATAGCCGATGAGGCGGTTGAGACCTTCCTCCTGCTTGCCTTGCGCGGCATAGGCTTCATAGAGTTTCTCGCCGACCATGCTCAAATAGGCGTGGTTTTGCTGCTCGATGGCGGAATACGCTTCTACTGCGGCAGGGAAGTTGCCCTGACGGTATTCGATGTCGCCGAGGATGATGTTGGCGCGCGTACATTTTTTGTTGGCTTCGAGTGCTTTGCTGATGTTGTAGCGGGCGGCGTCGAAGTTGGATTTGAACAGCGCGGCTTGGGCGATTTCGCAATAGAACTGGGCGATTTCAAACTGGTAGGTCTGTTCGTCATGGCTCAAGAGCTGCGCCATTTCGATGGCTTTTTCCCAATCGCGGTCCTGTTGGTAGATGCTCAAAAGGTGTTGGCGGGCTTCGCGTGCCATATCGCCTTCCTGCAGACCGAGGAAGATTTGTTCGGCACGGTCCACCAAGCCTGCGCTTTGGTAGTTTTGCGCTAATTCAAAAAGCACGCGCGCTCGTTTTTCGTTGACTGTGTCGGGCGAATCGAGCAGGGCGCGGTGCATATTGATGGCTTTGTCGTTTTCGCCGCGTTGGCGGTAGAGCTTGCCCAAAGTCAGGTTTAAGTCGTATGACTGCGGCTGCTGGTCAATTACTTCCGCCAATTCGCGCGCGGCGCGGCCGCTGTTGCGGTCAACGAGGGCGTCAAGGCTTTTGTAAAACCCTGCCGGTATGCTTTTGGCCTGTTTCAGGACGGTCTTCATATCGACGCGCGCGGCAAACCAGCCCATAGCGAAGAAAACGGGGAGGAGGACGATGGGCAGTAAGATGACCCACAATTCGTTGTCCATGGTATTCCTTTATTGATTGGTGGCGTTACGCTTTGGGAGCGGTTTCGGAAGCCGTTGCTGGTGTTTCGGTTTTGACCGGGGTCAGGTCTTTTTCGGAAAGGTGGGCGTATTTTTTCACTTCGGCACGCAGACGGTTGTTTTCGCTGCGCAGGGTCAGCAGACGGCCGAAGAGGGCAAACATACCGAACACGATGCCGATAATAAAGGCACCGAAAAGCACGACAATCAGCGGCAGATTGATGTTTTGGCCGGGCAGGTAGAAGAAGGATACGGTGTGGGTATTGGTGATGGCTAGCAGGAGGAAAACAAGAAGAATCAGGATTTTGATGATGGTATAGATGAGTTTCATGGGTTACTCCGGATTGGCTGCGGTTGTGGCAGGCCGTCTGAAAAATGGTATCAGTTTAAACGATTTGCCGGATTTCGGATAGGATGGCATGTTTCAGACGGCATGGGAAGGGTATCTTTAATGCTGACGGGTACTTGTCAAACCCATATTGAAAGGCGTATTGTTCAGTCTTTAGTTATTATCTTACAAATCAGAATAAGAAAGGCAATCATCATGAGCAGACCAGTCCCAGCCGTATTCGGCAGCGTTTTTCACGCTGAAATGCCCGTTATCGCTTATCGTGAAGGTAAATGGCAACCGGTAGAATGGCAATCTTCCAAAGACCTGACACTCGCCCCCGGCGCACACGCCCTGCATTACGGCAGCGAATGTTTTGAAGGTTTGAAGGCATTCCGTCAGACAAACGGCAAAATCGTGATGTTCCGCCCGACCGCTAACATCGCGCGCATGCAGCAAAGTGCAGATATTCTTCACCTGCCGCGTCCTGAAACGGAAGCTTATTTGAATGCTTTGATCGAATTGGTCAAACGCTCCGCCGAGGAAATCCCTGATGCGCCAGCCGCTTTGTACCTGCGTCCGACTTTGATCGGTACTGACCCTGTGATCGGTAAGGCCGGTTCTCCTTCTGAAACTGCTTTGCTGTACATTCTGGCTTCTCCTGTCGGCGACTATTTCAAAGCCGGTTCGCCCGTTAAAATCTTGGTAGAAACCGAACACATCCGTTGCGCCCCGCACATGGGCCGTGTGAAATGCGGTGGCAACTACGCTTCCGCCATGCCTTGGGTATTGAAAGCCAAAGCAGAGCACGGTGCAAACCAAGTATTGTTCTGCCCGAATGGCGACGTTCAGGAAACCGGCGCGTCCAACTTTATCCTGATTAACGGCGATGAAATCATTACCAAACCGTTGACCGACGAATTCTTGCACGGCGTTACCCGCGATTCCGTACTGACTGTTGCCAAAGATTTGGGCTACACCGTTACCGAACGCAACTTTACCGTTGATGAGCTGAAAGCAGCTGTGGAAAATGGCGCAGAGGCGATTCTGACCGGTACGGCTGCGGTCATTTCTCCGGTAACTTCTTTCGTGATTGATGGCAAAGAAATCGAAGTGAAGAGCCAAGAGCGCGGTTACGCAATCCGTAAGGCGATTACCGACATTCAATACGGTTTGACAGAAGACAAACACGGCTGGTTGGTCGAAGTTTGTTGAATAGAACGCATTTAATAAAAAAAGGCCGTCTGAAATATTTTTTCAGACGGCTTTTTTTTATTGGTTTTTAGATGGTGAAAGCAATAATAAAATACTAAATTTTGCAAATAA
This sequence comes from Neisseria sp. 20925_1_37, assembly GCF_041433255.1. Lineage (NCBI taxonomy): Bacteria > Pseudomonadati > Pseudomonadota > Betaproteobacteria > Neisseriales > Neisseriaceae > Neisseria > Neisseria sp. 20925_1_37. The sequence continues at coordinate 15,733 of NZ_JAPWBC010000005.1, forward strand.
ACGGTAGTATTTTAAGATAATCGGTATATAATGCACAGTAATGTTGTAAAAATACATATTGGAAATATCAAATTTTATTGATTTTTAGAAGAAGTTAAAAACAGTTATAGATATTTATTCTATATATTTTGTAAATTTAGTTAAATAGGGAATGCTAAAAACATATCGTGTTAGAATTTCCCTCTTTTTTGGCTTCGCGGGATTCACTCTGTCAAGTCAAAAAGGAAACCAGTGCAAGATAAAACCATTTTTATTTTGCTATAAAAATCAAAAATAACTTAACTTTGGATGAACTAATCAATTAAAAAGGGACTCTGATACATTTCCGTCAAAAATAACCGGATACATGGTACGCGGACAGATCGCCTATATAAAGTCATCCAATGGTTCTGTCTGACACCATGACCGTATCCAATCAGAAAACCGGCAGAAGGGGAAACGCTGCCGAGTTTCTCAAAGCGGCCAACTTCAGTTTGGCCTTTATACAGGCAATTGTTGTTACGACAGAATCCGTCTTACCTCTTTAATCAATCGGCTTTTTTGTTGCATGCTTGTGCGGTGGGAAAGGCGATATTCGATACAAGGAAATACGCTGATTATGTCACATAAACTTGCTCCTCTTGGCAGCACCCACATTCGTCACGGCTCATCCACACCTGAAGCAAATTCCAAATCATCTTCTCCTCTAAAAGAATGGATGCATACCCACAATTGGGGGGATATGCCGTCGATTTCTCCTGAGCTTAAGCAATTAAGTGGTAAAAATACGGTAACGAGAGAAGTAGTGCATGTGGCGGAGGTAGCAAGATTTGACAGCACTTCATCATCTTCAGACGGCCTTGTGACAAAAATGCATGTTGCACGGGCCAGCGTTGCTTCTGTAAGCAGCGTTTCCAGTAAACATATCATTGAGCCTAAAGTGGCGAGCAAACACGTTGTTTCAAAAGAACCGGCAAACAAGTCGGTTAATCAATCGATGGAAAAAGTCCTGGCTGAAAGGCAAAAAGTTTACGAAGAAGCCAAAGCAAAAAAAATAGCGGAGGCTGCCGCAGCCAAAGCAAAGGCTGTCGAGCGCGCAAAAGAAGCGCATAAAGCGGCAGTCGAAAAAGCAATTGCAGAGCGTAAAGTCAAACAAGAAGCCGCCCGCAAAGAGAAAGAGGTTGAAGACAGAATTGCCGAAGGAAAAGAAACAGTTGAAATTGCGCATAAAAAGAATCTGAAGGATTCAGACAGCCATGACAAAATAGCGGGCGTTTCTTCCGGCAAAAAAGCAATCAATAGTCACGATGGACACATCAGCTCAGGCAAAGAAAACAAAATTGACGATCATGCCGAAAGCAGGGCCGGTGTATCTGGAAAATACCGCGTGTATCAATCTAAAGAGTATGGCAATTACGTTCGTGTGAATGATTTTGGTGCCGATGCGCAGGGTAAAAAAGACAGCCTTCAGGCATTTAAAGCAGCTTTAGAAGCGGCTCATAAAGAAAAGGCCATGGTTTTCTTGGATGGTACTTACTATATTTCCAACCAGATTGTGATGGATAAAACCGTTTCTGGCGCGCGTGGTTTGTTTGGTTCGGGTATGGACAAAACCAAAGTAACGTTTGATAAAGCGCAAACAGGCGAATTCAATCCGGACACCAACCATGACGATATCCGCCAATTTGCCGGTATTTTAGTCGATGGACAAAACAATAAAACCATTGCCGACTTGTCGGTTCAATATACCAATCCTGATTTTTACCGCAAAGGCTTAAGCTATTTTGGCAAGGTAAATGGCATTTTGGTGAACGATGCGGACAATACTTTAATCAGCAAAGTAGAGGTTTCCGGTGCCAATCGTGCTGGTGTGATGTTTACGTCGACCGCTTCTTTGGAGACGGAAAAAGGGCATAAGCTGACCTTTAAAGCACGCGTACAAAGCGGCGAAATTGATGAAAACTATGAAGCGCTGCCTTTGGGTGAAAACAACCGTGTTGTCGATTCGTATCTGCACCACAACCGCGTTGCCGGTGCGCTGATCGGTTTCCAACAAAACTTTATCGGCGAGGGCAACCGTTTGGATTGGAACGGCCACGAAGCTGACGGCGGTACTGGCTACGGTATGGCTGTGGCTGCGGGCAGCTACAATTACGGCATCACATACCGTAAAAACACGACTGACCATAACTACCGCAAAGGCTTGGATGTGCATGATGGTACAGGCATTGTCATTGAAGACAATGTGTTAACGGGTGACCGACTGTATGGCATTGTTGCCTACAACCGCCAGTTTTCTATGGATAAAGTCAAAATTATCGGCAATACCATTATCCAAGACCCGAGCTTCCGTTTGAATGTTGATGATGACTTGGGTAAGTACTACCACATGTATTCAGGGATTCAGGTGCAAACCAATACCCAGTACAAAGATTTGCACTCGGCTGATAAAGGTTATTTCGATATTAGCGATAATGTCATTAAAAATCTGACGGTTTATCAAAACAGTATTCAGACCTACGCGATTGAGTTCCGTAACCATGAAAGCAAAATGGATTACACACTCAATATGGCAAACAACAAGATCAGCGGCGAATCTACCAAATATCTAATTGCCGTCATCAACGATACCTACGACCGCGTTTTATCTAAAAACGGCATTGGCAGCGGTACCATTACCATCAGCGGCAATGATGCCGATATCGGCAAGATTATGAAAGGCGCAGTACCGGTTTATGTGGAAGAACACCATGGCAATGTCGCTATGCATGGGGCGGTAACGATTCACAACAACAAAATTTCCGTGCGCGAAGAATCTGAAGGCTATGTCGAATTTGCTTATTTGAAAAGCAATGCCAAAGAGTACAACATCACCAATAACACATTGAAACTTGGTGGTGCCCTGAATGATGCTTTGGTAGACGTGCACAGTACCAACCCTAAAGGCAAAGCATCTTTAAATGTGGCCAACAATAAAATCATGACGGACATTAAAGGTGAACTGTATGATTCATGGCTGCGCTTTGAAAATGACATCCAAACGTATTCTGAAGGCAATAGCCATAACGGCGAAGCACTGAAAAAGGTGAATACGACCGGCAGTAAAGTTGCATTGAGCGATATCTTGTCAGAAGCCAACCATATTGTCGAAACGACTAAAGAGACTGTGTATCATCATACTAAGAACGTGTATACATCAGGAGTGGAAGAACATCATACAACGACAGGGATTTTGTAAGTTGTTGAATCCATGATATTCATGTTTTAAATGTTGATAAATAAAAAAGGCCGTCTGAAAATTTTCAGACGGCCTTTTCATCTAACTCACATTATTTAGCCAGTTCGGCACGCAGTTTGTGGGTTACGTTCATCATCACTTCGAGTTGTTCCAGAGTTTCTTTCCAGCCACGTGTTTTCAGGCCGCAGTCTGGGTTAACCCACAGACGTTCAACCGGTACAACCTCGATGGCTTTGCGCAACAGGTGCTCAACTTCAGCTTCAGTCGGTACGCGTGGGCTGTGGATGTCGTAAACACCTGGGCCGATGTCGTTCGGGTATTTGAATTCGCCGAACGCGGTCAAGAGCTCCATATCGGAACGTGAAGTTTCGATGGTGATGACGTCAGCATCCATAGCGGCGATGGCCGGCAGGATGTCGTTGAATTCAGAGTAGCACATATGAGTGTGGATTTGAGTGCTGTCTTCGCAACCGGTAGAGGACAGGCGGAAAGATTCGCCGGCCCAGTTCAGGTAAGCATCCCAATCGGCACGTTTCAAAGGCAGACCTTCGCGGATAGCAGGTTCGTCAATTTGGATGACTTTGATGCCGGCTTTTTCCAGATCCAATACTTCGTCGTTCAGAGCCAGTGCAATTTGTTTGCACACGGTAGAGCGAGGAATATCGTTGCGGACGAAAGACCATTGCAGGATGGTAACAGGGCCGGTCAGCATACCTTTCATCGGACGTTTGGTCAGGCTTTGAGCATAAGTAGACCAAGCCACGGTCATGGCTTCAGGACGGCTTACGTCACCAAAGATGATAGGTGGTTTAACGCAGCGTGAGCCGTAGCTTTGTACCCAGCCGTATTGGGTGAATGCAAAACCGCTCAACAGTTCGCCGAAGTATTCAACCATGTCGTTACGCTCGGCTTCGCCGTGTACCAGTACGTCCAAGTCCAGTTTTTCTTGCTCTTCAACCACCAAGGCGATTTCTTTTTTCATCGCAGCTTCGTAATCGGCGGCAGACAGTTCGCCTTTTTTGAAGGCTGCGCGTGCTTGGCGGATTTCGGTAGTTTGCGGGAAAGAACCGATGTTGGTAGTCGGCAGCAGAGGCAGGTTCAACCATGCTTGTTGCGCTTTGATACGGTCGGCAAATGGAGATTTGCGTTGGTCTGCGTTGGCAGGCAAATCGGCCAGGCGTTTGGCAACGTCTGCACGGTGGATTTCGCTGCTGTTGGCACGGGAGTCTGCGGCAGCTTGGCTGGCGGCCAGTTCTTCGGCAACGGAATCACGACCTTCGTTCAATGCGGCTTTCAGAATGCGCAATTCTTGGGTTTTTTGCAGGGTGAATGCCAACCAAGAGTACAGGTCAGGTTTGTTGGCTTTCAGTTTTTCTTCAACTGACAAGTCAAATGGAGTGTGCAGCAGAGAGCAAGAGCTGGAAATCCACAAACGGTCGCCCAGTTTGGCTTGCAGAGGCTCGACAGTTTCCAAAACTTTGTTCAGGTTGGCACGCCAAATATTGCGGCCGTCGATAACGCCGGCAGACAGAACTTTGTCGTAGTCGGCAAATGCGTCCAGTTGTTCAGGAGCGCGTACCAAGTCGATGTGCAGGCCGTCAACAGGCAGGGATTTCAGCAAAGCAGCGTGTTCGGCAACAGAACCGAAGTAAGTGCTCAACAGGATTTTGGCGTTTACTTTGCTCAAAGTGGCGTAAACGTCTTTGTAGGCTTCTACCCATTCTTTAGGCAGGTCAACAACCAAAGCTGGCTCGTCGATTTGAATCCATTCGGCACCGGCTTCAACCAAAGCGTTCAGGATTTCAACGTAAACAGGCAACAGTTTAGGCAACAGGCTCAGACGGTCGAATTCGACAGCGCCTTTTTCTTTACCTACCCACAGGAAAGTCAATGGGCCGACGATGGTCGGTTTGGCTTTCAGGCCCAAAGCTTGGGCTTCTTGCAGTTGTTGAACGTAGTGTTTGGCGTTGGCTTTGAATTCGGTATCGGCGTGGAATTCAGGCACCAAGTAGTGGTAGTTGGTGTCGAACCATTTGGTCATTTCGATAGCGAATTGGTCTTTGTTACCACGCGCCAGTTGGAAGAATTGTTCCAAAGACAGGTTTTGGCTGTCGAAGCCGAAACGGGCAGGGATGGCACCGGTGGCAACTTGCAGGTCGAGGATGTGGTCGTAGAAAGTGAAATCGCCTACGGCAACGTAATCGGCGTTGGCAGCAGCTTGGTGTTTCCAGTTTTTCTCGCGCAAGTCTTTAGCAACAGCCAGCAATTCTTGCTCGCTGATTTCTTTGCGCCAGTATTTTTCTTGTGCGAATTTCAATTCGCGGAAGGCGCCGACGCGCGGGAAGCCTGAAAAATGCAATGTTGTCATGTTAACTCTCCTAGTTGGAATTTTTAATCAGGCCGGTATGGCCTGAATGTTCGATATTGTAAATCAGAATGGGGAGGCCGTCTGTTTTATTAACGGGGGCGCACACCCAAAATATGGCAGATGGCGTAAGTCAGTTCGCTGCGGTTGAGGGTGTAGAAGTGGAAGTCTTTGACACCTTCGCGCGAGAGGACTTTGACCATGTCGATGGCGATGCTGGCGGCAACAAGGTTGCGCGTGCCTTGGTCGTCATCCAAACCTTCGTACATTTTAGACAGCCAGCTTGGGATTTTGACGTTGGTCACTTGCGCCATTTTGGTCAATTGTTTGAAATTGGTTACGGGCAGAATGCCGGGAACAATTTCAACGTCAATGCCCATCATCACGCAACGGTCGCGAAAGCGCAGATAGCTTTCCACGTCGAAGAAGAATTGGGTAATAACGTGGTTTGCACCCGCATCGATTTTGCGTTTCAGATTAATCAAGTCGGCTTGTGCGGATTTGGCTTCTGGGTGCACCTCTGGATAGGCCGCTACGGAAATGTCAAAGTCGGCAACGGAGCGCAACAGTTTGACCAAATCTTCGGCATAGAAAGGTTTTTTCTCGTAGCCGGGCGGCTCGTCGCCGCGCAGGGCGACAATGCGGCGGATACCGCTGTCCCAATAATCTTTGGCGATTTGGCGCAACTCGTCAGGGCTGGCGTCGATACCGGTCAGGTGGGGGGCTGCGTCAAGGCCGGTTTCTTGTTTGATGCGTTTTACGATACTGTGTGTGCGGTCGCGTTCGCCGGAGTTTGCACCGTAGGTTACGGAAACGAATTTCGGATGCAAAGTTTGCAGGCGATGGATGGAATCCCATAGCATGGTTTCCATTTGTTCGTTTTTCGGTGGGAAAAATTCGAACGAAACATTGATGTCGCCTTTCAAATCAGAAAGGCTGTTGTTTAAAGCGGCGATTTCTCGAGCGTGATTCATGGTTATGCACCTTCTGCATATCTTTTATTTGTTGTCAGGTTGCATAATAAATTTGAGGTTGGTATGAGTCAATTTCGAAATTTTCCGAAATTGTATGAATAGATTTAATAAAGATCTCAGGCCGTCTGAAAAACTGCCTGAGGTCTTGTTTGATAGGGAAGGGGGGAAGATTATTCTGCTTCATCTATCCACGCTTGTTGCACGGCTTCGAGAATACGTTCGCCGCAACGCGCCGGATCATCGTCAAATTCAGGCAAAGCCATAATTAAATCACGCAGTTGGGTAAAGCGTACGGTTTTCGGATCGATGCTGTCGCCGTGTAAGTCGTAGAGTTCTTCGGCGATGCGTTGGGTATCTGTCCATTTCATGATGTGTTCCTTTATTGGGTTTGGGCTATTAGTAATTATTTTAATCAAGAAGAAGTCGGACTGCCAGATTGTTTTACGGAAGATTGGCAGATAAATGATGGCGCTATTTTTTAACAAAATAGCATAGTTGCGTTAAAATACGGCAAGACACTTAAAATTCACGGCATATTCTCTTTGAATCTGCCGTTTTATACTTTCTATTCCGTTTTGAATGATTTGGTTTTCATGCAAAATTTACACTTTGTTATGCAACCAAATTTTTTGGAATGGCTCTTAAGACAATCCATCACTTAAAAATAAAAGGAAAAAAGATGAATAACGCACTCAACGCCAAGCTGTCCAAACTGATTTACGCGCTTGCTTCCGATGATCCGGAGTATCTGTCTAAAGCAGGCGCATTTGACCGTTTGCTGTTGTTGGTTCGCGAACTTTATCGGATGTTGGACGAAACAGAAGGTTTGAAGCAGCTGGTGTTCCGTCTGTATTACGGTAAGCACTATGGCTTAATTAAACTGGATGCCGCTTCGCCCAATGACGATGCAGGCGCATTGAGGTTGAAACGTTGGATGGTTTATTCGCGTATCGCAGAGCGTATCGAAAATTGCGGCAAGCATTTGTCGGTCGTGCTTGAAGATGTGGTGTTGGAAAATGGCGCGGACAAATCGCGTTATATAGATGAAGCCAATGCCATTATCGAGCGTTTCGGTTTGGTAAGAGATGAGGCTGCACTTTCGGCCATTGAGGCGGAGGAAGCGTTGAAGGCAGAGGCTGAGCTGCCGATCGTAAACAAATCTCAGAACGCGGCTCCCCGTTATAACGGCAATCTGCATCAAATCAGAATGCAAGAAAAAATTGAAAATTACTCCGCTACGCAGAAAGTGGCTTCCATGCAAATTTCGCGTATGCGTTTTATTTTTCCTCATATCAAATAGTTTGCCGCATAAGCAACAGGCCGTCTGAAAACCATAAATTTGTGGTTTCAGACGGCCTTTTTCATTAAACCTTGTTTTAATGGTCTTCACGTGCATGGTTGATCGTATATTTAGGAATTTCTATGACCAAATCTTCATCGGCAACGACTTGTCTGTGGCACTCGACGATATAGTGGTGGAACACGAAGAAGCGAAACAGCGTTATACAGATGCCGCAAACGAAAGCATCAAACGCTTCGGCTTGGCGGGCTATGTACCTGAACCGCTGAAATCCATGGCAACAGTGCAAAACGAGCCTGCACCAAAACCCGAGCCTAAGAGCATTATTACCCGCCGCGGCAGCAGCCTCAGTATGTTGAACACCAAGGGCAGAGTGGAAAGCTATCCTGTCGCACAAACCACTGCTTCGATGAAAGTTTCCCGCTTAAGGTTTATCGTTCCCCGTTCCAAATAATGATTTGATGGCGATTTGACAAAAGGTCGTCTGAAAACAGTCGGTAAGGCAGTTTTCAGACGACCTTTTGTTTGCTTTTAAAGACGGTGTTATTGACGATCCAAGGGAATGGCATGGTTAGATAACTTTGTACCCTTAAGTCCAAACTTTTTCAGAATAAAGGAAGATGGGTATTGATATGTGGTTATGTCTTCAAAGGTGGCGGGGTACTTATACACGATAATTTTCTTTTCACAGGATTTTGTAATACAAGCTTCCTCTGAATTATTGATATCTCCCGAGCGTTCAAAAATGTTTTCAGATTCCGAATAGGCATAAAGATTATTGCTTACAAAGACTTCTTTACCATTTTGAATCTTGGTTTCGGTAATGCCCAAGGTTTTCAAATTGCTACCCTGATAGTATAAAAACAAACTCAAATGACTCTTGCCTTGGATCGATTTACAAGAGGTGGAGTAATCTCCATTTTCAACTATAAGCACAAAACGTTTTATTGGAGTTGTCCTAATACGGTAGCGGACAGGGCGCTTGATTTTATCAATCATGGCATTCAGTTGCTTATTGCGGTATTTGATGTCGCCAACAATGTTTTCCATTGCCTTATCTACTTCTGCTTGGTTGTATTGATAGCAAGTCATCTCCTGCCATTCAGCATGATCAGCATAGGCTGTGTGTAGGAAGAATAGGAGTGAAAGCAAGGTTAAACGTTTCAACAATGAATTCCAAACTATTTGCTTTTGAAAGGTCGTCTGAAAATTGCTTTATCCGTTTCAGACGACCTTTTTGTATCAATGATCTTCGCGCGCGTGGTTGATGGTGTATTTGGGGATTTCCACCACCAAATCTTCGTCGGCAACCACTGCCTGACAGCTCAAACGTGAATCGGCTTCCAAACCCCATGCTTGGTCGAGCAGGTCTTCTTCTAATTCGGTTGGTTCTTCCAAGCTGTCAAAACCTTTGCGGATAATCACGTGGCAGGTGGTGCAGGCGCAGGATTTTTCGCAGGCATGATCGACTTCGATGTCGTGGTCGAGCAGTACGTCAAGGACGGTTTGGCCTTCCGGTGCATCTTCGATAACCGCGCCTTCGGGGCATAATGTCGCGTGTGGGAGTACGGTAATTTTTGGCATTTTTATTGTCTCGGTTGTTTATAGAGTGGTTGTGGTTAAAGTGGTTTCAGACGGCCTTGAGTATTCAATATTCAGGCCGTCTGAAAAATGGGTTTATAACATGATGCCTTTGCTTCTTAAATTTTCCAGACATTCGTCTAAGTAGGCATCATCATGTTCGGCATAAATCGGCAAAGTAGCTGTTTCAGCCGCGTGTGCGTGGTATGGCGTAACGGCTTTGCCGCGATACAACGGGTCTTTCCATAAAACGTCAGGCTTGTAGCCGCGCCTTTCCATTTCTTCCATAATCAACGCGTGATACAGATAGAGTTTGTGGGGCGAATGGGTAAAAACGTAATTAACCGTCGCATGCGGCCTGCCCCAGCCCGCTCCGCGTAAAGCGGCGCATTCGCGGTGTTGCCCCAAAAGCTGGGCGCGGGGGAGTAGCGGGATGAGGGTTTGGTGCCAGAGTCTCATGTTTCGTGGAGTGGTTCAAGTGTCTCAATGGTCAACGGAAGTAGAACAAAGTCTAGGACGATCAGTTTTTACGTTGTTTAGTTATTCTCGCTTGCTTGGCTGCTGCCTGAATTTCTTTGTCGCGTCGCCACAGGCGGTAAAAAGGAGGCGCCAAGGTCAGAAGCAGGGTAATTAAGGCTGCTTTTAGTCCTGCTGATAATCGTCGGATAAGTGAATTTGAGGTAAAAGACAAAGGTTCTACACGACCTTCCGTTAAACGATAATGACTGGTTCTCGTTTCTGCGATGATGGGGTCAATATAGATGAGTTCGTATTCTTCAGTACGTATGCGTTTTAAACTGCAAGTGGTTTTCAAAGGTGCGATGCAATTATCGTTATTAGAGATTGATGTACATACTTTGTCCTTCTTAGCATCGAACTGATTCCATAGTTTCATGGTACAACTACTATTGTCGGTTGTGAGAATGGCGATTTGAAACGAGGCATTTACTTTATTACCTTGGGTGTAAGTTTCGTGTTCAGGTGGTAAAAAATGAGACACGGCGTCTCCAATTAGAATGGATACGGTCAGTCGCCAAACGAGAAACCAAACGACACTCAGTATTCTCAGTATTATTAGTCGAAATCGATTGGACATTTTTTACTATTCTTTCTTTTTCAGACGACCTCTCTATTTCCAAAGGCCGTCTGAAACCATTTGCCGTCAAATATTATCAACGCTTTGTCCTGTCAATGCGCGTTGGATGTTGCGGTTCATGCGTTTGGCGGCGAAGTTGTCGGTGCTGTGGCTGAGCTTGGCGACGGCAGAGCGGATGTCTTCGGCTTTACCGTCTTTCAGACGGCCTTGCAAAGCAGCGATGTCTTGTTGAATTTGTTGCAATTCTTCGGCATCCAGCAAATCGCTATCCAACTCAAGGGCAGCATTAACGGCGTCGGTCAGGCTTTCGGCTTCGACCACGGCTTCGGCGCGTGCGCGTGCGGCCATGTCTTCGGCGGCGTTGCTCATGCTGTCTTTGAGCATTTGGGTGATGGTGCTATCGTCCAAGCCGTAGGAAGGTTTAACTTCGATTTGCGCCTGTACGCCGGTGCTTTGTTCTTGTGCAGAAACGGACAGCAAACCGTCGGCATCAACTTGGAAGGTCACGCGGATACGCGCTGCGCCTGCGGCCATCGGCGGAATGCCGCGCAGGGTAAATTTGGCAAGGCTGCGGCAGTCGGAAACGAGTTCGCGCTCGCCTTGCACGACGTGTATCGTCATAGCGGTTTGACCGTCTTTGAAGGTGGTGAAGTCCTGCGCGCGTGCAGTAGGAATGGTGGAGTTGCGAGGAATGATTTTCTCGGCAAGACCGCCGTAGGTTTCCAGACCAAGCGATAAAGGTGTAACGTCAAGCAGTAGCCATTCGCCGTCAGTTTTGTTGCCGGCAAGGACGTTTGCTTGTATGGCGGCACCGAGTGCAACCACTTCGTCAGGATTGAGGTTGTTCAGCGTGGTTTGGCCAAAGAATGTGGCAACTGCTTGTTGAACGTGCAACATGCGGGTAGAGCCACCAACCATAATCACGCCTTTGACATCTGCCTTGGTTACGCCTGCGTCTTTCAAAGCCTGTTTGACGGGCTCGATGGTTTTTTGTACCAGATTTTGGGTCAGATTGTGAAACTCTTGGCGGGCAATGACGGTATGAACTTTATGGCCGTCTGAAAGTGTGGTCTCGATGACGGCTTCGGTTTGAGTGGTCAGTTTTTCTTTGGCAGTACGGACAAGGGAAAGCAGAAGCTGGCTGTCTTGTTCGTTGAGTTTGGAAAGGTCGTTTTGTTCGAGCAGGTAGCAGAACAAACGATGGTCGAAGTCATCGCCGCCCAATGCGCTGTTGCCGCCGGTGGCTTTAACTTCAAACAGGCCTTTAGTCAGTTGCAATACGGATACGTCGAACGTACCGCCGCCCAAGTCGTAAACGACAAACGTGCCTTCTGAGGCGTTGTCCAGTCCGTAGGCGATTGCGGCGGCAGTCGGCTCGTTGAGGAGGCGCAAGACATTTAAGCCTGCCAAGCGTGCGGCATCCTTGGTGGCTTGACGTTGGGCGTCGTCAAAATAAGCGGGTACAGTAATGACGGCACCGACCAAATCGCCGCCCAATGTTTCTTCAGCACGAGATTTGAGGGCTTTGAGGATTTCTGCAGATACTTCGATAGGCGTTTTTGCACCTTGACGGGTGTTTAACTCGACCACGCGCTCATTGGGTGTAAATCGATAGGGCAGGTATTGCGCCTCTTGTGCGAGGTCGGTAAGGGTACGGCCGATCAGGCGTTTGGCGGAGCTGACTGTATTTAGCGGATCGGTTTTTTGGGCAGAAAGGGCGTTTTTGCCGACTTCAACTCCGCCATCCAAATAACGGACAACTGAAGGTAGGGTGGTGCGGCCGTCTGAATCGGGCAGGCAGACTGCGCTGCCGCTGCGTACGGTGGCTACCAAGCTGTTGGTTGTGCCTAAATCAATGCCTACGGCGAGGCGGTGTTGATGGGGGGCGGCGGACATGCCGGGTTCGGAAATCTGCAAAAGAGCCATGATTGTGTGCCTTCTGATGCTGTATTTATTAGGATGGGGCAGATTTTAGCAGATTTTTGGCAGATAGTTGAGTAGTTTGCTAGGAAATAACCCTAAGGCCTAATGTTGTTTTTTGATTGAAAAGAAAGTGGATTTTGAATCCGGACTTGTATTTTTTAAGAAATGCGGATAAAATTCAGCCTCTTTGCCTTGCCTTTTACTTCGCATGGTGAAAGGCTGTTTTTAATCATCCATAAGGAGATAACATGCGTCATTACGAGATCGTGTTTATCGTTCATCCTGATCAAAGCGAGCAAGTGCCTGCTATGGTTGAGCGTTACAAAACCATGATTACTGAAGCCAACGGTAAAATCCACCGTTTGGAAGACTGGGGCCGTCGTCAATTGGCTTACCCAATCAACAAAATCCACAAAGCACACTATGTTTTGATGAATATCGAAACTACTCCTGAAGTGGTTGAAGAGCTGGAAACTGCTTTCCGCTTCAATGATGCCGTACTGCGTCACCTGACCATCAAAACAAAACACGCTGTAACTGAAGCTTCCCCAATGCTGGGAGGCGAAAAAGCAAAAAACTTGCTGAACGGTGCAGCTGAAGAAGTTGCAGCAGTCGAATAAGATTGAACAATCTGATTAAGCTTACCGCCCGTATTTTACAGGTTCAGCCTTTGAGATATACGCCGGCAGGAATCCCTGTTTTAGATATTGTGTTGCAACATGAATCTTGGCAGGAAGAAAACGGACAGAAATGTCTGGTCAAATTTGAAATTCCTGCGCGGATTTTAGGTAAGCAGGCTGAGGAATGGCAGTATCGGCAAGATGCCATCATCGAGTCGGAAGGTTTTTTGGCGCAACGCAGCCAACGCTTCCCCAAGCCGGTACTACGCATACAGAACATTAAAGAATATAAAGGTTAAACGACAATGGCTCGTCAATCATTCAAACGTAGAAAATTCTGCCGCTTTACGGCTGAAAAAATCCAAGAAGTTGATTACAAACAAGTTGATTTGTTGAAAGACTTCATCTCTGAAAACGGCAAAATCATCCCTGCCCGCATTACTGGTACTAAAGCACACTACCAACGTCAGTTGGCTACTGCTGTGAAACGTGCCCGTTTCCTGGCTCTGTTGCCTTACACCGATCAACACAAATAATTTTGGAGTTTAAATCATGCAAATTATTCTGTTAGAAAAAATCGGCGGTCTGGGTAACTTGGGTGACATCGTTACCGTTAAAAACGGTTACGCACGCAACTTCCTGATCCCTGCTGGTAAAGCAAAACGTGCAACCGAAGCCAACATGAAAGAATTCGAAGCACGTCGTGCTGAATTGGAAGCCAAACAAGCTGAAATCTTGGCTGATGCTAAAGCACGTCAAGAAAAACTGGAAGGCCAAACCATTACTGTTGCTCAAAAAGCCGGTGTTGATGGTCGTCTGTTCGGTTCTGTTACCAATGCTGATATCGCTGAAGCGATTGTTGCTGCCGGTATCCAAGCTGCTAAAGCAAACGTACGTCTGCCTAACGGTCCTTTGAAAGCTGTTGGCGAATACGAAGTTGAAGTGGCTCTACACACTGACGCTGTTGCTAAAATTACCGTTGCTGTTGTTGCAGCTGCTGAGTAATTGATTCATTTAAGGCCGTCTGAAAATCAAGGGTTTCCTTGGGTTTCAGACGGCCTTGCCTATGTGCTTGAGCCGAAGCAAATCAGTGCCGAGTTGTTTATATTTTTGGCTGGTTAAAAAGTATGGCAGTTGACATAGAGAGATGATGTGTTGGACGAATATTCTTTCGTATTCGGATTTATCATAGTATTTTAATAAAGAGATTATTTATGAATAAAATCAAAATCTTTGGGATAGGTTTGACTGCTTTGGCTTTAGCTTCATGCGGCACTCCGCAAAAACCTGCTGTTGATACGGCAAAACCGGTTGAGCCAGTTTCCTCTGCAAAACGCCCTGTATTTGATGCTGCGGCCGAATCTGTTGCCAGCAGCGGTTTTAATGAGAACGTCAATGTTCAGCAATTTATCCAATATGAAGTGAAAAACCGCCGTTTCAGTGCGGAAGAATTGCGCAATTTCTTTAATGGCGTGGTATATAAAGGCAATATTATTACTATTATGTACCGCCCAAGCACTTCGCGTCCGTGGTATGAATTCCGTACCGGTAACTCTGGTGCAGCCAAATTTAACGGCGGCAGACAATTCTATGCGGCAAACCGTGCCGTAATTGATGATGTGGCACGCAAATATGGCGTACCTGCCGAATTGATTGTGGCGATTCTCGGTATTGAAACCAATTATGGCAAAAATACGGGCAGCTTCCGCGTTGCTGATGCTTTGAGTACATTGGCCTTTGATTATCCCCGCCGTGCCGAATTTTTCCAAAACGAATTGAGCGAACTTTTGCTGATGGCAAAAGAAGAAAAAGAAAATATCTTTGACTTTAAAGGCAGCTATGCCGGTGCAATGGGTATGCCGCAATTTATGCCTTCAAGCTACCGCAAATGGGCGGTGGACTATGATGGTGATGGTCATCGCGATATTTGGAATAATGTCGGCGATGTGGCGGCTTCTGTCGCCAATTATATGAAACAGCATGGTTGGCAGACCGGCGGTAAGATGGTTGTGCCGGTAAGTCTGACGATTACCCCGCACTTGCAGGCGATTATCGATGAGAAAACTGCCTTGACGCGCACTGTCGCAGATTTCAAAGCTTTGGGTGTCGTGCCTCAAGCTGCTGTTGCGGATAATGAAAAGGCTGTATTGTATGCTTTGGAGACCAGCCCGGGCGTATTTGAATACTATTTGGGCCTGAATAACTTCTACACAGTATGGCAATACAACCACAGCCGCATGTATGTAACAGCGGTACGCGATATTGCGAATGCAATCAATAACAATGGACTGTAAGCTATAAGAAAACCACCCGTTTGGGTGGTTTTTAAATATTGAGGATTTGTAAGGGGGTTAAGCCATCAGTCTGATTTTCATGGCGTAACGTTTTTTACTGTGTCCTGAAACAAACTGTCCTCCTCGGGCAGGGGATAAAAACGCATTGCCTTCTGCGGTTGGCTCTGCACAAGTATATTGGCCGTTTCGATCGCTCCAGAGTGCGTACACAGGCAGATTGTGGGTGCGGATATCTAGTTTCAAGCCGTCAAATGCAACGTGTGCATCCTGGTCGGAGGAAACAAATTCGGTATGGGAGATATAGTCGGCATCGTATGGCGCGCCATTGAAATCAAATTGTGTGCCGGCAGCGGTAAAGTAGGGGTGGAATCCTGGGGATGTGCGGACGGGCGATTCGCCGTAATTGCAGACGGTTAGGATGGCGATGGCTTCATTTTCGTTAGGCAGACTGTAATCAAGCAACCATTCGACGTGTTCATAGCCTTTTTCTGTGCTGATTAATTTCAAGCCGATATCCGATTCATTTTGATGGCGGATTTCCCAGTCTGAAGTTCTACCGAAGCCATGTTGGGCCAGATGATTTTTGCTGTCTGGTCCGAATTGGGGTAAGCAAACGTGCATGCCACCGCGTAATTTTGTATCATTGCCCACTTGGACGCTGGTTTTCGGAAATAAGACTTCCCGTCCTTTTAGAATCAGGGAGTCAATATATCCGCCCATTGTATTGACTTGCATAGTGGCTGATTTGTTGCGTAGTATGATTTCAGACATAATAATTTGAGCTTCAAATTGTTTATCATTTATGTAGCATTCTAACATTGCGATGACATGCTGTCGCCGTCGGCTTGATAGAAAATCCTTAATAAAAATCAAAAAAATGCTAGAATATATGCCATTTTCTGAGGCCGTCTGAAAAGCGGAGAATTCTTTTCAGACGGCCTTCCGATTTATTTCCCGTAGAGAAACAACATGGCTTATCAAGTTCTTGCACGAAAATGGCGTCCGAAAACCTTTGCCGATTTGGTCGGTCAGGAACACGTCGTCAAAGCCCTGCGCAACGCGCTGGACGAAGGCCGTCTGCATCATGCCTATCTGCTGACAGGGACGCGCGGTGTGGGCAAGACCACGATTGCCAGGATTTTGGCCAAGAGCTTGAACTGCGAAAATGCCGTGCATGGCGAGCCATGCGGTCAGTGTGAAAGCTGTACGCAAATCGACAGCGGCCGTTATGTGGATTTATTGGAAATCGACGCGGCATCGAATACCGGTATCGACAATATCCGTGAAGTGTTGGAAAACGCCCAATACGCGCCGACAGCGGGTAAATACAAAGTCTATATCATCGACGAAGTGCATATGCTTTCCAAAAGCGCGTTCAATGCCATGCTGAAGACTTTGGAAGAACCGCCTGAACACGTTAAATTTATTTTGGCGACCACCGATCCGCATAAAGTCCCCATTACCGTATTGAGCCGCTGTTTGCAGTTTGTTTTGCGCAACATGACAACCCAGCAGGTTGCGGAGCATTTGGCGCATGTCTTGGATCGTGAAAACGTTCCTTATCAGCCACAGGCTTTGCAACTTTTAGGCCGTGCCGCCGCCGGCTCGATGCGCGATGCGTTGAGTCTTTTGGATCAGGCGATTGCCATGGGTTCGGGTAAAGTGGCCGAACAAGATGTCCGCCAAATGATCGGAGCGGTCGATAAACAATACCTGTTTGAATTGCTTGAAGGAATCATCAATCAAAACGGTGAGGCCTTGCTGGAAAAAGCTCAGGAAATGTCCGCCAGAGCGATTGGTTTTGACAGCGCATTGGCAGAATTGGCCATGCTGTTGCAACGTTTGGCTTTGATTCAAACCATTCCTTCCGCCTTGGCGAATGACGACCCTGAGCGTGAAACTTTGCTGCGATTAAGCCAGGCTTTGAGTGGCGAGCAGATTCAGCTTTATTATCAATGTGCTATTCATGGCAAACAGGATTTGCCGCTGGCTCCGGACGAATATGCCGGTTTTGTCATGACGCTTTTGCGCATGCTTGCATTTGCGCCATTGGCCGCTTCGGGTTGCGATACGCAAAGTCAGATTGAACACACGGATTTGCATCCCGATCATCAGAAAGCTGAGGCCGAAAAAAAGCCTTTTCAGCTGCCGAAATCTGAGCCGATAGTAGCACCGGCGGTTGAGAAAGAGGCTGCTTCTGCCAAACAGGATGCCGTTGAAAGGCCGTCTGAAGAAAACGTTCAACCTGTTCAGCAACAACAGGCGGATGTACCACCTTGGGAGGAAATGCCGAGCCAAGTATCGGACGAAACGCCTCAAACACAAATGGCGCAGATGCAAGAAGCGGAGGCACCATTGCCTGTTGCAAAAATTCAGACGGCCACTGAGCCGGAAGAATATCCACACATGGATGAAGAAATTCCACCTCCGTATTTTGATGAAGCATATACATATGAAGATTCGCATCGTGCTGATGTGATGGAAGTACCGCAGCCGGTTGCGTCTGCTGAGCCTGAAGAAGAGGAGGGAGATGAAGAAGAGCTTCAGTTCGCTCCTTTGCCTGAGTTTAAAACTGAGAATTGGCACAGCATTATCGAACGCTTCGCCCGTAAATTAGGCGCGGCGCAGATGTTGGCGCAAAATGCGGCATGGACGAGTTATGATGCGGAAGCAGGTTTAATCATGCTGTCGTTGACGGATGAAGCCAAAGCCACTGCCAATAAAGAGCGCTTGGACAAAATCTGCCAGACGTTGAGTGAGGCCTACCATCTTGGCAATTTAAGGCTGCAAACCGAGCCTTGGCAGGATGATAAAGGCTGGGAAACGCCGGTGATGCGCCGCAAACGTATTCAAGAAGAAGGACGGCAGCAGGCGCAAGATTTGCTGGAAGCGGATGCAACGGCGCAGAAAATTTTGCAAACCTTTGAAGCGCAATGGCTGCCGGATTCTTTAGAATTGGCAGGGCATTCTTAAAATACTGATATACAAGGCCGTCTGAAAGGCAAGAGCGTTTTTCAGACGGCATGAGTGAAACCCATTTATTCAAACCCATAGGAGTAAAACATGTTCGGAAAAGCCGGATTAGGCGGCCTGATGAAGCAGGCTCAACAAATGCAGGAAAACATGAAAAAGGCACAAGCCAAGCTGGCTGAAACCGAAGTTGAAGGTGAAGCAGGCAATGGTTTGGTGAAAGTTGTGATGACGTGTTCGCACGTTGTTCGCAAACTTGAAATCAGCCCTGATTTGATTCAAGAAGCCGCTGACGACAAAGAAATGCTGGAAGATTTGGTATTGGCCGCCATCAATGCCGCTTCTGAAAAAGCCGAAGAAACCACCAACAAAACCATGGGTGCATTCACCCAAGGCCTGCCGGCAGGCATGGGCGACTTCTTCCGCTAAACCCGCGCCGCAAAGTAAACAAAGGTCGTCTGAAACACTAAAAAATTAGTTTCAGACGGCCTTCGTATTATCTGTTTTGCAGATTGAAAAGTTATTCCGCCACAGGCATATTGAGTGTTTATTGCATTCAAACCTGCTCAACCAATATTAAAAACCAACTGATACACCAAATAAAATGAAATCGTCCCTTCCCATCCGCTCACTTCTTTTAAGCTGTATACTCGTCGCAGCAAGCGCAAACAGCTTTGCCGCCGAAACCGTCATCACTTCTCCGGACAAGCAGTTCAGCGTTAAAAAAGTCTGCAACCACAAAACCCAAGAATGCTCTTTCTTTGCAGGCAAAAAAGCCATCGAGGAAAATCTTCCCGAAGACAGGACAAGCTATAAATGGCTTGGCAATACCTTCGTATTAAGAATCAGCTTCGGATCGTATGATTCCTACACCACCTTCGCAGACCGTATCCACAAGCCCTATACGCTTTCCTCCGTCATCGCCACCGACAGCAAAACGCAATGCGCTGTGACCGCAGGTAATAAAGGCGTGTCGTTCTACTCGCTATTCCGCGACAAACCCGTCAAATTCATTGCCGCAAACGACAAAAAATTCGGCTTCCCTCAAGATGTTGTCTCGTTGGAATCCGTCGTCGAGGCAGAGTTCAAAGGCAAGAAAGTCCACATGACGTATATGAACAAAGCTGAACGCAATGTCTCGGTCGTTTTAGACAATCCGTGTGTGAAATAATGTGCCAAATTTGATGGATAAGGTCATCTGAAAAGATGCCGTTTATTCAAAAAACGAAACAGCCCGAAACCTGATTGAAAAAGGTTTCGGGTTGTTTGCACCTGTTCGTCAGACGAAGCGGGTAGGGCGCAAGGCGTGCCAGTTTGGCAGATAGAGACCTTGGCAAAGGTCTCATGAGGATTCAGGGCTTTCTTTGGGAAAGAACAATCGTTCCTTATTGATGTAAAAAAGCCTGAACAGAAGTTCAGGCTTTTTAAATTTGGCTCCCCGACCTGGGCTCGAACCAGGGACCTGCGGATTAACAGTCCGTCGCTCTACCGACTGAGCTATCGGGGAATGGGGCGTATTATAATGGCTGGAAAAAATGTGTCAATCCATATTTTCAAGAAAATGGTGCAAAATATTTCAAATGTTTGAATGTTAAAAATATTTTGTAATCAAGTTTCACATGCTTCCCAGCTGTTTCAGACGGCCTTTAGTATTTGGCGTTAACCAATTTGCCATTTTGGAACACTTGCTGCTGCATCACGGTGCCGTTGTAGGCGTAAGTGGTCAGCGAGCCGTTGCTTGGCGTGGCGCGGAACTGCATCAGTTGGTTGCGGCTGAGGACATAGGGATCGGTGCGTTTTTGGCTGTTGTCGCTGTAAAAGTCTTGGACGACATATTCGTTGTTACGTTTGCTGATCAGTTGGCGATGGAAGCCGCCTTTGACTGCACTGTTGCTGGGTGTGCCGTGTGCATCGAAATAGGTCACGATTTGTTCTTCTGAGATACGGATGCCGTCCGAATCCGTGCCTTTGGTGGTTTTGTCCAAGCCAACAGGGATGTTGATGGATGTGCCCAGGCCGACATGGCGGCCGATGCTGGTGCCGACGCCTAAGCCGACGGAAACACCTGGCGTGCCGACTGTACATGCGCTGAGTAAAGCTGCCAAAAGGGCTGGTAAGAGAACTTTTTTCATAATGTGTATCCTTGTAATAAGAAATGTTTGTAATGTGGGAAGTATAGTATTTTTGCGGGATGGCTGGTGTTAGTATTGGTAAAAGGGCGCAAGGCCGTCTGAAAAACAAGATAGAAACGAATATATCATTCTGGTGTAGAATGTGCCGAAATAATGATTTAATAAGAATGTGAATGAATAATGAAAACTTTGAAATTTACGAAGATGCACGGCTTGGGCAATGATTTTATGGTGGTTAATGCCATCGAACAGGATTTTGATCCGTTGACTTCGCCGCTTGCCCAATGGGCAGACCGCTATCGCGGCGTGGGGTTTGATCAGTTTCTGGTGGTGGAGAAGCCTTCTTCTGATGCGGTCGATTTTCGGTACCGCATTTTCAATGCCGATGGTCGGGAAGTAGAGCAGTGCGGCAATGGCGCGCGTTGTTTTGCGCGTTTTGTCGCGGATAAGGGTTTGACGGATAAAACGGAAATCTTGGTCGAAACGGCCAAAGGGATTATTGTGCCTAAGCTGTTGGATAACGGTTTGGTTACTGTCAACATGGGTAAACCGCGTTTCATGCCGTCTGAAATTCCGTTTGTGCCTGCACATGGTGAAAATGAAGATGCGCTGACACATATTGTCTTGGTCGGTTTGGAGTCTGTGCCGGTAAGCTGTGTGAATATGGGTAATCCGCATGCGGTAATTTTGGTTGATAATGTTGAAACAGCACCGGTGGAGCATTGGGGCGGCGCTATTGAATCGCACGAGCAGTTTCCTGAACGGGTCAATGTCGGCTTTTTGCAGGTTGAAGATGAATTGTCAGTCCGCCTGCGCGTGTTTGAACGCGGGGTGGGGGAAACTCAGGCTTGCGGCACTGGAGCGTGTGCGGCCGTGGTGGCAGGCGTGCGTAATGGTTTGCTGAAAGCGGGTGCGCCTGTGCGTGTTACTTTGCCTGGCGGCGAATTGTTTATCAGTTGGGAAGAAGGTGGCGATGTGCAAATGACCGGCCCTGCTGAAACCGTTTTTGAAGGCGAGTTGCAGTATTCATGATGGTTTCTTTGGATTTTTGGTTTGCCGTCGCGTATGCTGCGGTATCGTTGGTATTTATTTTTCGTGCGCAGCGGTTTCAATGGCTTTGGGCTACGGTGTTGTTGTGGCTGGGGATTTCGGCACTGGGCGCGCGCTTGTTGCCCGGAATGTGGGGCTTTACGCATACAGGTCCTTTGTTCATCCCTCATTTTTATCTGACAATCGCCAGTATTTTCTTCTTTATTGATGACTGCAGTAAAACGGAAGACAAAAAGTTTTGGTCGGCAGGCGAGTATGCCGGTTTGACCTTATTTGCGGTTTCCAATGTTGTCATGACTTTGGCTTTTGTTTTCTTGGCAGGCGTGGTTTATTTCATCTTGCCGCTGGCAGGCTCGGTTTTTGCATGGGCGGCCTTACTGAAAATTTATGCTTTGAAACCCATTTATTGGTTTGTCTTGCAGGGCGTGTTGATGCTGGTGTTTTATCTGCACCGTGTGGTTGTTTGCAAGCAGTCTGCCTCTCTTTTCAGTATGCGGCAGATGTGGGCAGGCTGGATGGTTGCCGTCGTGATGCAGGCTGTGGTTGCCGTTACATTGATTTTTGAGCGCAGTGGATATTGACCGCGCTTGAACCAAAAGTTATAAAGAAAGAAATTTTCGATATTGGTTTTTCAGACGGCCTGAGTTTAATATGCAGGCTGTATTACATCTAAATCAGGAGCAGGAAATGAAAATTGCAAATAATATTACCGAGCTGATCGGCAACACACCTCTGGTGAAACTGAACCGCCTGACCGAAGGTTTAAAAGCGCAAATCGCCGTTAAACTTGAATTCTTTAATCCAGGCAGCAGCGTGAAAGACCGTATTGCCGAATCTATGATTGAAGCGGCCGAGCAAGCCGGTAAAATCAATAAAGATACCGTTATCGTTGAGGCGACCAGCGGCAATACCGGTATCGGTTTGGCCATGGTGTGCGCGGCCCGCGGTTATAAATTGGCGATTACTATGCCTGAAAGCATGAGTAAAGAACGCAAAATGCTGCTGCGTGCATTCGGTGCAGAGCTGATTTTGACACCTGCTGCCGAAGGTATGGCTGGCGCTATCGCTAAAGCCCAGTCTTTGGTGGACGAACATCCAGATACTTACTTTATGCCGCGTCAATTTGATAACGAGGCCAATCCTGAAGTTCACCGTAAAACCACTGCCGAAGAAATTTGGCGCGATACAGACGGTAAAGTAGATATTTTCGTGGCCGGTGTAGGTACGGGCGGTACGATTACCGGTGTGGGCGAAGTATTGAAAAAATACAAACCCGAAGTTCAAATCGTGGCTGTCGAGCCTGAAGCTTCCCCAGTATTGAGCGGTGGCGAGAAAGGCCCGCATCCGATTCAAGGTTTAGGTGCAGGCTTTATCCCCAGCGTTTTGAATACGACTGTTTACGACAGCATTGTCAAAGTACCTAACGAAGCAGCGTTTGAAACTGCGCGCGCTATGGCTGAAAAAGAAGGCATCTTGGTAGGTATTTCTTCCGGTGCCGCGGTATGGAGCGCATTGCAACTGGCTAAAAAACCTGAAAACGAAGGTAAGCTGATCGTTGTCTTGTTGCCATCGTATGGCGAACGCTATCTTTCTACACCTCTGTTTGCCGATTTGGCATAATATAGGATTGTCGTTAAAAGGCCGTTTTCAGACGGCCTTTTTTGCGTATGGGCTTGAGATATCGTATGAAATCTGTTGTAATTCAGTTAATGAGCTTTGAATACCGTTATTCAAAAGTTGGTTTCTTCAACGAATCATGCTTATAATGCGCATTATGAAAAAATACATTCTTCCTATCCTTGCTTTGGCGGCACTTGCCGGTTGTGAATCGATTTATGTTCCAACATTGAAAGAAGTGCCAGTTCGACCAACCAACGTTAAGAAACCTAAGGCTGATTCACAAGTTTCAGCTACCGGTTATCATTTGGCTCCTTCGCATTGGGCAGATGTTTCCAAGATTCATGATGAAGCACGTCGCTTGAGTACCCAAGTGAGCCAAGGTAGTCTGACCAAAGTTCAGGCTGCACAATATTTGAACCGCTTCCGTATCCAACAAGTGGGACGCAACTCTGTCGATGACAGTATGTACGAAGTTTATCTGCGTTCTGCCGTTGACAGCCAACGTGGTGAAATTACTACCGAGCAATCCAAACAGTACATCCAAGGTGCTTTGCGCGGTTGGCAGCAACGTTGGAAAAACATGGATACCAAGCCAAGCAATCCTGCGTTTACCAATTTCCTGATGGAAGTTATGGGTATGCAACCTTTGAAATAAAAAAGTCATAAACTGAGAAGGCCGTCTGAATATTCAGACGGCCTTCTTCTTATTATTTATATATGTGTAGTTGAACTTCATCCAATTAAGAACCAAACAGCTTGTCAGCCGCTTGACGGGCTTTTTCTTGAATATCTTCGGTTAGATAGTTTTTCATCTGAGAATAAACCAATGCAATGACGGCAATGTCGTCACTGAAACCAAATGGAATCAGCAGGTCGGGAATGCTGTCGATGGGGCTGAGAAAATAAACCAGTGCACCGACAATAATCATTTTGGCCCGTTTGGGCGTGTGTTCGGATTCCCAAAGGTAATAAAGTGCATAAAGCTGTCGGACGACAGGTTTGCCCAGGCGGCCTGCAAAGCGTCCGAGTTTTTTCATAAAACCGGATGTGTCCAAGTTTCGACGGCGGAAGGAGGGGATGTAGTCTTTCGGATCGGGTGTGTTTTGATGAGGGGAGTGTGTCATGATGCAGCTTCCTTATAAGGTATGGAAACATTGTTGGTGTTGTGCTGTATTTTAGTCCATCTAGAGATGGATGAAATGTCTTTGAATGTATAACTATGTAAGAGTAGTGGTGATAATGCAATGGTAATAAGTTAAGAATGGCTTATGCCTTTGTAAAGATTAGGTATCAAGAGTGAGAATTTATCTCACAATAGATACAATTCTCAAACAATAATGA
The DNA here is from genome assembly GCF_041433255.1 of Neisseria sp. 20925_1_37. NCBI lineage: Bacteria > Pseudomonadati > Pseudomonadota > Betaproteobacteria > Neisseriales > Neisseriaceae > Neisseria > Neisseria sp. 20925_1_37. Next base: position 40,216 of record NZ_JAPWBC010000005.1, read on the forward strand.
TGTTATCGTAAGTGCTTTGATGGGGAGATGGCTTAATTGCAGGAAAGTAACAAAAAAGGCTAGCCACGCAAAAAAAAATCTAAGAATGATTGTTTGATTTTATTAGTCTTTTGGTAAAAATCATTAGAGCATTCATAAATTGCACTGTTCAAAATGAGATAAAACAGGTAAATTATGGTTTATGTAGCTTATTGTAGTGCTGAGCTATAGGTTTTGAGCTGATAATAAATCTAGAGGAACTGACCATGTCCGCCAAATCACGCCCGGTATTTTTGGAAATTCCGAATATTCGATTGCCCATACCGGGGATTGTATCTATTCTTCACCGTATCAGCGGCGTCGGCTTGTTTGTGATGCTGCCTGTTCTCTTGTATTTCTTCTCTGGAACGCTGGATCGCGAAGCGTCGTTTGAAGCATATCGTTCTGCTATCTCCAATCCGTTTGTGAAGCTGATCCTTATCGGTCTGTTGTGGGCATATCTGCACCACTTTTTCGCCGGTATCCGCTTTCTGTTTTTGGATGTACACAAAGGCTTGGAATTAAATACTGCCCGTGCTACTGCTAAAGTTGTATTTGCTTCTGCTTTGATTCTGACCGTCGTTTTGGGAGCTTTGTTATGGTAGAACGTAAATTGACAGGTGCGCATTACGGTTTGCGCGATTGGGCAATGCAACGTGCAACTGCGGTCATCATGCTGGTGTATACCGTGGTTCTTTTGGTTGTTTTGTTTACGTTGCCTAAAGAATATTCGGCATGGCAGGCATTTTTTGATCAGACTTGGGTGAAAGTATTTACCCAAGTGAGCTTCTTGGCCGTATTCCTGCATGCATGGGTAGGTATCCGCGATTTGTGGATGGACTACATTAAGCCTTTCGGCTTGCGTTTGTTTTTACAAGTTGCCACCATCGTTTGGTTGGTAGGCTGCTTGGTGTATTCAGTTAAAGTAATTTGGGGGTAAATATGAGTTTTCCTGTTCGCAAGTTTGATGCCGTGATTGTTGGCGGTGGTGGTGCAGGTTTACGCGCAGCCCTCCAATTGTCTAAATCTGGCCTGAATTGTGCTGTTTTGTCTAAAGTGTTCCCAACCCGTTCTCATACTGTAGCGGCTCAAGGTGGTATTTCTGCTTCATTGGGTAATGTGCAGGAAGACCGTTGGGATTGGCATATGTACGATACCGTAAAAGGTTCCGACTGGTTGGGTGACCAAGATGCGATTGAGTTTATGTGTCGCGCCGCGCCTGAAGCCGTAATTGAGTTGGAGCACATGGGTATGCCTTTTGACCGTGTGGAAAGTGGCAAAATCTACCAACGTCCTTTCGGCGGTCATACTGCCGAACACGGTAAACGTGCGGTAGAACGTGCATGTGCAGTTGCCGACCGTACCGGTCATGCGATGTTGCATACTTTGTACCAACAAAACGTCCGTGCCAATACACAATTCTTTGTGGAATGGACAGCGCAAGATTTGATTCGTGATGAAAACGGCGACGTAGTCGGTGTAACTGCCATGGAAATGGAAACCGGCGAAGTTTATATTTTCCACGCTAAAGCTGTGATGTTTGCTACTGGTGGTGGCGGTCGTATTTATGCTTCTTCTACCAATGCTTATATGAATACCGGTGATGGTTTGGGCATTTGTGCACGTGCAGGTATTCCGTTGGAAGACATGGAATTCTGGCAATTCCACCCGACCGGTGTAGCTGGTGCTGGTGTATTGATTACCGAGGGTGTGCGCGGTGAGGGTGGTATTCTGTTGAATGCCGATGGCGAACGCTTTATGGAACGTTATGCTCCAACCGTAAAAGACTTGGCTTCCCGTGACGTGGTTTCCCGTGCGATGGCGATGGAAATCTACGAAGGTCGCGGCTGCGGTAAAAACAAAGACCACGTATTGCTGAAAATCGACCATATCGGTGCAGAAAAAATTATGGAAAAACTGCCGGGCATCCGCGAGATTTCCATTCAGTTTGCTGGTATTGACCCGATTAAAGACCCGATTCCTGTTGTGCCGACTACTCACTACATGATGGGCGGTATTCCGACCAACTACCATGGCGAAGTCGTTGTTCCACAAGGTGAAGATTACGAAGTACCTGTAAAAGGTCTGTATGCAGCAGGTGAGTGCGCTTGTGCTTCCGTACACGGTGCGAACCGCTTGGGTACCAACTCCCTGTTGGACTTGGTGGTATTTGGTAAAGCTGCTGGCGACAGTATGATTAAATTCATCAAAGAGCAAAGCGACTGGAAACCTCTGCCTGCTAATGCCGGTGAATTGACCCGCCAACGTATCGAGCGTTTGGACAATCAAACCGGTGGCGAAAACGTTGATGCATTGCGTCGCGAACTGCAACGCTCCGTACAACTGCATGCCGGTGTGTTCCGTACCGATGAGATTCTGAGCAAAGGCGTTCGAGAAATCATGGAGATTGCCGAGCGCGTGAAACGTACTGAAATCAAAGACAAGAGCAAAGTATGGAATACCGCGCGTATCGAAGCTTTGGAATTGGATAATCTGATTGAAGTAGCGAAAGCGACTTTGGTGTCTGCCGAAGCACGTAAAGAATCGCGTGGCGCACACGCTTCAGACGACCATCCTGAGCGCGATGACGAAAACTGGATGAAACACACGCTGTATCATTCAGATACCAATACTTTGTCTTACAAACCGGTACATACCAAGCCTTTGAGCGTGGAATACATCAAACCGGCCAAACGCGTTTATTGATGAGTTTTCAGACGGCCTTTATCTTGGAGGCCGTCTGAAACCTAACCATACCCACATTGAACTGCCTGAATCCATAATACAAAATCATTGGGCAGTTTATGAGAAAAGGAACACTTCTCATGGAAAAAATGAGTTTTGAAATTTACCGTTACAACCCGGACGTTGATGCCAAACCTTATATGCAACGTTACGAGTTGGAATTGGAACCAACCGACGTTAAACTTTTGGATGCTTTGGTGCGCCTGAAAGCACAAGACGATACATTGTCTTTCCGCCGTTCTTGCCGCGAAGGTATTTGCGGTTCTGACGGTATGAACATCAACGGCAAAAACGGCTTGGCATGTCTGACTGATTTGCGCAGCCTGAAACAGCCGGTCAAAATCCGTCCTCTGCCGGGCCTGCCTGTTATCCGCGACCTGATTGTGGATATGACCCAGTTCTTCAAACAATATCACTCCATCAAACCTTACGTTGTCAACGATAACCCTATCGATGCGGACAAAGAGCGTCTGCAAACTCAGGAAGAGCGTAAAGAGTTGGACGGTTTGTACGAATGTATTTTGTGCGCCTGCTGTTCGACTGCCTGCCCATCATTCTGGTGGAATCCTGATAAATTTGTTGGTCCGTCTGGCTTGCTGAATGCTTACCGTTTCATTGCGGATAGCCGTGATACCATCACTAATGAGCGTTTGGATAACCTAAACGACCCATACCGTTTGTTCCGTTGCCACACCATTATGAACTGCGTAGACGTATGTCCTAAACACTTGAATCCGACCCGAGCCATCGGTAAGATTAAAGAGATTATGTTGAAACGAGCCGTTTAAGAAATGATGGTTTTTGACGATATTGCCAAACGGAAAATCCGTTTTCAAACCCGCCGGGGATTGTTGGAATTAGACTTAATCTTCGGCAGGTTTATGGAAAAAGAATTCGAGCACCTGAGTGATCAGGAATTGTCTGAATTTTCCGAAATCCTCGAATTTCAAGACCAAGAATTGCTTGCCTTGATTAACGGACATTCGGCGACGGACAAGAAACACCTGATTCCCATGCTTGAAAAAATCAGACAGGCATGATGTGTTATAGAGCTTGTTTGCGATGCCGATCCGAACAAGCTCTTTCCATACTAAGGCCGTCTGAAAAAAAGGACCGTGCCGCTTGGGCGGCAACGAAAGCCCCAACTTACAAAGGAGTTTAAGAATGTCTAAATCAGTCAAGCTCACCACCCCAAATCAAGAGACCTTGGAACTGCCAGTATTGGAAGCAAGTATCGGCCATGATGTGGTTGATATTCGTACTTTGACTAAAAATACAGGTCTGTTTTCCTTCGACCCCGGATTCGTGTCAACTGCAAGTTGCGAATCCAAAATCACTTATATTGATGGCGATGAAGGTCTGTTGTATTACCGTGGTTATCCTATCGAGCAGCTGGCCGAAAAATCCGATTACTTGGAAGTTTGCTATCTGTTGATTTACGGCGAACTGCCTACCTCTGAACAGAAAAAAGAATTTGATACCACAGTCGGTCGCCATACTATGCTGCATGAACAGCTGACTTGGTTCTTCCGCGGTTTCCGTCGCGATGCGCATCCGATGGCGATGATGGTGGGTGTGGTTGGCGCGCTGTCTGCGTTTTATCAAGACAGCTTGGATATTACTAACCCTGAACACCGCAAAATTGCGATTTACCGCTTAATCTCCAAAATTCCGACAATTGCGGCAATGTGTTACCGTTATTCCAACGGTCTGCCGTTCAATTATCCAAAAAATAACCTTTCCTATGCTGAAAACTTCTTGCACATGATGTTCGCAACACCATGTGAAGAATACAAACCTAATCCAGTATTGGCTCGCGCGCTCGACCGCATCTTTATTTTGCATGCCGACCACGAGCAAAACGCCTCTACTTCGACTGTACGTTTGGCCGGCTCTTCTGGTGCGAATCCATTTGCCTGTATCGCTGCCGGTATCGCCTGTCTGTGGGGTGCTTCACACGGCGGTGCAAACGAAGCTGTGTTGAAGATGCTGGACGAAATCGGCGATGTGTCTAATGTTGCTGCATACATGGAAGGTGTGAAACAACGCAAATACCGTCTGATGGGCTTCGGTCACCGCGTATACCGCAATATGGACCCACGAGCCAACATCATGCGCGAAACCTGTTATGAAGTCTTGAAAGAATTGGGCTTGGAAGACAGTCCTAAATTCAAGCTGGCGATGGAATTGGAACAAATTGCACTGAAAGATCCATTCTTTGTTGAGCGCAAGCTGTATCCAAACGTCGATTTCTACTCCGGTATCGTCTTGTCCGCATTGGGCATTCCAACTGAAATGTTTACCGTTATCTTCGCATTGTCGCGCAGTGTAGGTTGGATTTCTCATTGGCATGAAATGATTAGCGATCCAGCACTGAAAATCGGTCGCCCACGTCAACTGTATACCGGTGCAGAACGTCGCGATTACGTTCCGGTAGATAAACGCTAATAGACAATACATTAATATATTGTTGAAAAGTCGTTTGAAAAAATCGAATTGCCGTTTTCAATGAGGTTGGTCGTAATTAATTAAGTTGATAGCAGGTAATTTGATTTGAAATAGGGTAGAATAAAGTGTCATTTCAGACGGCCTGAATTCCGTTCGGAGAACACGGGATTCTACCCTTTGTTTATATTTTAAAGAAAAGAGCTCACGCCATGATGGACGAAAAACTCAATTTCTCTTATCTGTTTGGTTCTAATGCGCCATACATCGAGGAGTTGTATGAAAAGTTTCTGGATAATCCGGAATCTGTCGATGAAAAATGGAAACAGTACTTTACCGATTTGAGTAAACAGCCGGGCGCAGTCGCTGTCGATGTTGCCCATACACCGATTCGTGAATCATTTGCCACTTTGGCTAAAAAGAAAATTGCCGCAGCCGTTGCAGGCGGTGTGGATGAGGCAATGATGAAAAAGCAAGTCAGCGTTTTGCGACTGATTTCTGCCTATCGTATCCAAGGCGTGGGTGCAGCCCAACTTGATCCGCTCAAACGTATTCCTCCTCAAAATATCGAAGCTCTCGATCCTAAATTCCACGGTCTGTCAGATGCCGATATGGCGCTTCAGTTCAATATGGGCGAGGGCGATTTTTCCGGTCAGAGCAAACTGCCTCTGTCCCAAATCATCAGTAACCTCAAACAAACCTACTGCGGTCATATCGCGGTAGAGTACATCTACATTCCAAATACCGAAGAGCGTCGCTGGGTTCGCAATTATTTTGAAAGCGTACTGTCTACACCAAGCTACAACGTTGAACAAAAACGCCGTATCTTGAAAGAAATGACTGCTGCCGAAACTCTGGAACGCTACCTGCATACCAAATATGTCGGTCAAAAACGCTTTGGTGTAGAAGGCGGCGAAAGCGCGATTGCCGGTTTGAACTACCTGATTCAAAACGCCGGTAAAGATGGTGTGGAAGAAGTCATCATCGGTATGGCACACCGTGGCCGTCTGAATGTGTTGGTTAACATTTTGGGCAAAAAACCGGCTGATCTGTTTGCCGAATTTGAAGGCCGAGCCGAAATCAAATTGCCTAGCGGCGACGTGAAATACCACATGGGCTTCAGCTCTGACATCGCTACGCCACACGGCCCGATGCACGTTTCTTTGGCATTTAACCCGTCACACTTGGAAATTGTTAACCCAGTAGTGGAAGGTTCTGCGCGCGCCAAACAAAAACGTTTGGGCGAAAACGGCCGTGATAAAGTTTTGCCAGTATTGATTCACGGTGACTCCGCATTTATCGGTTTGGGTGTTAACCAAGCAACATTCAACCTGTCTAAAACACGCGGTTATACCACCGGCGGTACTGTTCACATCGTGATCAACAACCAAATCGGCTTTACGACTTCCGATACCCGCGATACCCGTTCAACCGTACACTGTACCGATATCGCGAAAATGGTTTCCGCTCCGGTTATCCATGTGAATGGCGATGATCCTGAACGCGTTTGCTTTGCCATCCAAGCTGCCTTGGATTACCGCAAAAAATTCCATAAAGACATCGTGGTCGACGTTGTCTGCTACCGTAAATGGGGCCACAACGAGGGCGATGATCCGACCTTGACCCAACCAATGATGTACAAAAAAGTATCGCAACACCCAGGTGCGCGTGCTTTGTACACCGAACAACTGATTGCCGAAGGCGTGGTAACTCAAGCTGAGGCTGACGGTTACATTCAAGCCTACCGTGATGCTTTGGACAAAGGCGAACATGTTGAACAAACAACTTTGAGCAACTTCCAACGCACACAAATCGACTGGAGCAAATACCAAGGTAAAGATTGGCGCGAAAAAATCGAAACCGGTTTGCCTGCTGCCGACATTGAACGTCTTACTGAGAAATTCACCGCTGTACCGGAAGGCTTTGCCCTGCATCCGACTGCAAAACGTGTGATCGAAGCGCGTAAAGCCATGGCATCCGGCAAACAAGCCATCGACTGGGGTATGGCTGAAACCCTCGCATACGCAAGCCTGCTGACCAAAGGTCATGGCGTGCGTATCTCCGGTGAGGACTCCGGCCGCGGTACATTCTCACACCGTCATGCAGTATTGCACGATCAAAAACGCGAAAAATGGGACGACGGTACTTATGTTCCTCTGCGCCATATGGGCGAAGGCATGGGCGAGTTCCTGGTTATTGACTCCATTTTGAACGAAGAAGCCGTGATGGCGTTCGAGTACGGCTTTGCTTGTTCCGCACCTGACAAGCTGACTATTTGGGAAGCTCAATTCGGTGACTTCGCCAATGGCGCACAAGTGACTATTGACCAATTCCTGTCTTCAGGCGAAACCAAGTGGGGTCGCTTGTGCGGTCTGACCACCATCCTGCCGCACGGTTACGACGGTCAAGGTCCTGAGCACTCTTCTGCACGCGTAGAGCGTTGGTTGCAACTGTGTTCTGAGAACAATATGCAAGTCATCATGCCGTCTGAAGCGTCGCAAATGTTCCACCTCTTGCAACGTCAAGTCTTGGGTTCATACCGCAAACCGCTGGTGATTTTCATGTCCAAACGCCTGTTGCGCTTCAAAGGTGCAATGAGCCCGCTGGAAAACTTCACCGAAGGTTCGACTTTCCGTCCGGTTATCGGCGATACTGCAGAACGCGCAAGCAGCGACAGCGTGAAACGCGTGGTATTGTGTGCCGGTCAGGTTTACTATGACTTGGAAGCCGGCCGTGCCGAGCGTAAACTGGAAGATGATGTTGCTATCGTCCGCGTTGAGCAGCTGTATCCGTTCCCATATGAAGAGGTTAAAGCTGAACTGGCGAAATATCCGAATGCAAAATCTGTGGTTTGGGCGCAAGAAGAGCCGAAAAACCAAGGCGCGTTCTACCAAATCCGCCACCGCATCGAAGACGTTATCAGCGAAGAGCAAAAACTGTCTTATGCCGGTCGTCCAAGCAGTGCATCGCCTGCAGTGGGCTACTCAAGCAAACATATTGCTCAATTGAAACAATTGGTTGAAGACGCTTTGGCGTTGTAAACCAAGTAGCATTCCGTCTGAGGCTGCTCAGGCGGAATGCCCATATGCAGAATTAAAAACACACAACAGGCCGTCTGAAAGGGCCATTGGAGACACAAAATGATTATTGATGTAAAAGTACCTATGCTGTCTGAAAGCGTATCTGAAGGCACGCTCTTGGAATGGAAGAAAAAAGTTGGCGAAGCAGTTGCCCGTGACGAAATCCTGATCGATATCGAAACTGACAAAGTGGTTTTGGAAGTACCTTCTCCACAAGCCGGCGTATTAGTTGAAATCGTAGCGCAAGACGGTGAAACCGTTGTTGCCGACCAAGTTTTGGCTCGTATCGATACAGCTGCTACTGCCGCTGCTGAAGCACCTGCCGCCGCTTCTGCCGAAGCAGCCCCAGCCGCCGCTCCTGCTGCTGCACAAAACAACGCCGCTATGCCTGCCGCTGCCAAACTGGCTGCCGAGACCGGTGTTGACGTGAACGCATTGCAAGGCTCCGGCCGTGACGGTCGCGTATTGAAAGAAGACGTACAAAATGCTGCTGCCAAACCTGCCGCAGCCGCTGCTCCTGCCGTTGCACTGCCTGCCGGCGCACGTCCTGAAGAACGCGTACCAATGAGCCGCCTGCGTGCCCGTGTTGCAGAACGCCTCTTGGCTTCTCAACAAGAAAACGCCATTCTGACTACATTCAACGAAGTCAACATGAAACCAATCATGGACTTGCGTGCGAAGTACAAAGATAAATTCGAGAAAGAACACGGCGTGAAATTGGGCTTTATGTCCTTCTTCGTTAAAGCCGCTGTTGCCGCCCTGAAAAAATACCCGGTTGTGAATGCTTCTGTTGACGGCAAAGACATCGTTTACCACGGCTACTTCGACATCGGTATCGCAATTGGTAGCCCACGCGGTTTGGTTGTGCCAATCCTGCGCGATGCCGACCAAATGAGCATTGCCGACATCGAACAAGCAATTGTTGATTACGCGAAAAAAGCCAAAGACGGCAAAATCGCTATCGAAGATTTGACCGGTGGTACATTCAGTATTACTAACGGCGGTACTTTCGGTTCTATGATGTCTACCCCGATCATCAACCCGCCTCAATCTGCGATTTTGGGTATGCACGCCACTAAAGAGCGCGCTGTGGTTGAAAACGGCCAAGTTGTTGTCCGTCCAATGATGTATCTGGCTCTGTCTTACGACCACCGTATCATTGACGGCCGCGAAGCTGTATTGACCTTGGTAGCCATTAAAGACGCGTTGGAAGACCCAGCTCGCCTGTTGTTGGATCTGTAATCGTTTCAGACGGCCTTTTATTTATTAATGAAAAGGCCGTCTGAATTTTTATTTAGATGTAGCGTAATGTAGTATCGTGCTACAATAGGCTCAACGAACGATTGAGGCCGTCTGAAACATTTGATTCGAATGAATCGACAGATATGGACTTTCAGACGGCCTTTTCTTAAAACCATCAAAACGCAGTCATTCAAAATAAAAAAGAAACGAAAAGTATCGTTTTTATTTTGAGATACTGCTAAAAGCAAAGGATGACACGATGTCTCAATATGATGTAGTAGTGATTGGTGCAGGCCCGGGCGGATACGTTGCCGCCATCCGTACCGCGCAACTGGGTTTCAAAACCGCTTGCGTTGATGCAGGTGTTAACAAAGCAGGCAATGCCCCTGCATTGGGCGGTACTTGCTTGAACGTAGGTTGTATCCCTTCTAAAGCCCTGTTGCAATCCAGCGAACATTTCCACGCTGCGCAACACGATTTTGCCGAACACGGTATCACTGTCGGCGACGTAAAATTCGACGCGGCCAAAATGATTGAGCGCAAAGATGCCATCGTGACCAAGCTGACCGGCGGCGTGAAATTCCTGTTCCAAAAAAACAAAGTAACCAGCCTGTTCGGTACTGCTTCCTTTGCCGGTAAAAATGGCGATGCTTACCAAATCGAAGTCGATAACAAAGGCGAGAAAACCGTTATCGAAGCCAAACACGTCATCGTAGCCACCGGTTCCGTACCGCGTCCGCTGCCACAAGTCGCCATCGACAACGTAAACGTATTGGACAACGAAGGTGCATTGAACCTGACCGAAGTGCCTGCCAAACTCGGCGTGATCGGTTCCGGCGTGATTGGTTTGGAAATGGGTTCCGTATGGAACCGCGTGGGTGCGGAAGTTACCATTCTTGAAGCCGCGCCGACCTTCCTGGCCGCCGCCGACCAACAAATCGCCAAAGAAGCCTTCAAATACTTCACCAAAGAGCAAGGTTTGAACATCGAATTGGGCGTGAAAATCGGCGACATCAAATCTGAAGGCAAGGGCGTTTCCGTTGCTTACGAAACAGCTGCCGGCGAAGCCAAAACCGAAGTATTCGACAAACTGATCGTTGCCATCGGCCGTATTCCAAACACCAAAGGCCTGAACGCCGAAGCCGTAGGCTTGGAAAAAGACGAGCGCGGCTTTATCAAAGTAGATGGCGAATGCCGTACCAACCTGCCTAACGTATGGGCAATCGGCGACGTGGTTCGCGGTCCGATGTTGGCACACAAAGCCAGCGACGAAGGCGTAGCCGTTGCCGAACGTATTGCCGGTCAAAAACCGCATATCGACTTCAACAACGTACCGTTCGTGATTTACACCGATCCTGAAATCGCTTGGGTGGGTAAAACCGAAGAGCAGCTCAAAGCCGAAGGCGTGGAGTACAAAAAAGGTACTTCAGGTTTCGGCGCGAACGGTCGCGCATTGGCAATGGGCAAAGCCAAAGGTACGGTTAAAGTATTGGCAGATGCCAAAACCGACCGTATCTTGGGCGTACACATGATTGGCCCGGTTGTCAGCGAATTGGTTACCGAAGGCGTGACTGCGCTCGAATTCTTCGCCAGCAGCGAAGACATCGCCCGCATTATCCATGCCCACCCAACCTTGTCCGAAGTGGTTCACGAAGCTGCATTGGCGGCCGACAAACGCGCTTTGCACGGTTGATAGACATTAAGGCCGTCTGAAACTTTTCAGACGGCCTTAAGGCCTCCGACAAATTGAATGTTTCGAGAGCTTCGTTTTCTGATTTATAATTCCGTCAGACAAACAAACAGCATTTACATTCATTATGAACAAAGAAATAGTCGGTATTTTCTTTATACCGATGGGCATCATCAGCATGTGTATGGCCGCATTGTGGCAAATGTATGTGATGATGACCGAAACTTATACGCTCAACCGTTTCAAAGATAAAGAATTGGTTTGGCGCGTGGCATTGTTGTTTATCAGTTTCAGCCTTGCCGTTTATCTGCTCTGCCCGAATTCGCGTAAAAAAGGCATTGTCTTTTTTATTCTCGGAGGAGGCGGCGCAACCATGTATCTGCTGGCGCGGATGTGGTTGCCCTTCAGTAAATAGTAGGGCCGTCTGAAAATATGGGATTGGCCGCAGGGCGATTCCTAAAACCCACTCACCTTAAGGAGAAATCCATGAATTTACACGAGTATCAGGCTAAAGAACTGCTGGCTAGCTACGGTTTGCCCGTGCAAGGCGGTATTTTGGCACACAACGGCGAAGAAGCCGCTGCAGCTTACGACAAATTGGGCGGCAAATTCGCTGTTGTCAAAGCACAAGTACACGCCGGCGGCCGCGGTAAAGCGGGCGGCGTAAAAGTCGTTAAAAGCCGCGAAGAAGCTAAAGAAGTGGCTGAAAGCCTGATTGGCACCAACTTGGTAACTTACCAAACCGATGCCAACGGCCAACCTGTCAACAGCGTTTTGGTTTGCGAAGATATGTATCCTGTTCAAACCGAGCTGTACTTGGGCGCAGTGGTTGACCGTTCTACCCGACGCGTTACATTCATGGCTTCTACCGAAGGTGGCGTGGAAATCGAAAAAGTTGCTGCCGAAACTCCAGAAAAAATCTTCAAAGTAACCGTTGATCCGCTGGTTGGCCTGCAACCTTGCCAAGCTCGCGAAGTTGCGTTCCAACTGGGCTTGAAAGACAAACAAATCAACGAGTTCGTCAAACTGATGACCGGTGCGTACAAAGCGTTTATCGAAAACGACTTCGCCCTGTTTGAAGTAAACCCATTGGCAGTTCGCGAAAATGGCGCGCTGGCTTGCGTAGATGGCAAAATCGGTATCGACAGCAACGCGCTCTACCGCCTGCCAAAAATCGCTGAATTGCGCGACAAATCTCAAGAAAACGAACGTGAGCTGAAAGCTTCTGAATTCGACCTGAACTATGTTGCCCTGGAAGGCAACATCGGCTGTATGGTTAACGGTGCCGGTTTGGCAATGGCCACTATGGACATCATCAAACTCAAAGGCGGCCAACCTGCCAACTTCTTGGACGTTGGCGGCGGTGCAACCAAAGACCGCGTGGTTGAAGCGTTCAAACTGATTCTGGAAGACAAATCCGTTAAAGGCGTATTGATCAACATCTTCGGCGGTATCGTACGTTGCGACATGATTGCGGAAGCCATCGTGGCAGCCGTTAAAGAAATCAACGTCAACGTTCCTGTCGTTGTTCGTTTGGAAGGTAACAATGCCGAACTCGGCGCGAAAATCCTGAACGAATCAGGTCTGAAACTGACTTCTGCAGACGGCCTGAATGACGCAGCCGAAAAAATTGTTGCAGCCGTAAACGCCTAAGGAGAAAAGAATGAGCGTATTGATTAATAAAGACACCAAAGTATTGGTTCAAGGTTTCACCGGTAAAAACGGTACTTTCCACTCCGAACAAGCTCTGGCTTACGGCACTAAAGTTGTCGGCGGCGTTACCCCAGGCAAAGGCGGTCAAACCCACCTGAATCTGCCTGTATTCAACACCATGAAAGAAGCCGTTAAAGAAACCGGCGCTGACGCATCTGTAATTTACGTTCCAGCTCCGTTTGTTTTGGATTCTATCGTTGAAGCAGTTGATTCAGGCGTAGGCTTGGTCGTTGTGATTACCGAAGGCGTTCCAACTCTGGACATGCTCAAAGCCAAACGTTACTTGGAAACCAACGGCAACGGTACTCGCTTGGTCGGCCCTAACTGCCCGGGCGTGATTACTCCGGGTGAGTGCAAAATCGGTATTATGCCGGGCCACATCCACACTCCGGGCCGCATCGGTATTATTTCCCGTTCCGGTACATTGACTTACGAAGCCGTGGCACAAACCACCAAACTGGGCTTGGGTCAATCAACCTGTATCGGTATCGGTGGCGACCCGATTCCTGGTATGAACCAAATCGACGCACTGAAACTCTTCCAAGAAGACCCAGATACCGACGCCATCATCATGATTGGTGAAATCGGCGGTACTGCGGAAGAAGAGGCAGCCGAATACATCCAATCCAACGTAACCAAACCTGTTGTCGGTTACATTGCTGGTGTTACCGCTCCTAAAGGCAAACGTATGGGCCACGCCGGTGCGATTATCTCAGGTGGTAAAGGTACTGCCGAAGAAAAATTCGCCGCTTTCGAAAAAGCCGGTATCGCTTACACCCGCAGCCCTGCCGAGTTGGGCACTACCATGCTGGAAGTGTTGAAAGCAAAAGGTTTGGCATAAGACTTGAGTCTTTAAGCTGAATTGAAAAGGCCGTCTGAAGTTTTCAGACGGCCTTTTTTAAATTTCATTGGGTTGTTTTCATAATAAGCACTTAATTTTATTTAAATTAACGTTTATTTTAGAATAAACGGTTATAATTTATTAACAGATAAATATTCTGTAACCATATCAACCTATATCAAGGAGAGAAGCATGAAAAAACACGATTTTGAAGCACGTCGCGAGGCTTTGCTGAAAGACATCCGAGAAGTGATGGATGATGTGGAAGAGTTGTACCGCAATGGTATTGAAGCCGGTTCGGAAGAGGGCAGCAAAGCCCGAGCCAAATTGGAAGAAAAATTGGCCGTGGCCAAAGAGCGTTTGAGTCGTTTTGAAGAAGAGGCCGGCGAGCGTTTGCGCCATCATGCCGAACGTGCGCGTGAAAAATACGAGCAGTTTGAAGAAGCGGCTCAGGAGCGTTTGAAAGAAGGCAAAGAGCGCTTTGCCGAATTTGAAGCTGATGCTGGTGCACGCTTGAAACGAGGTGCCAAACAAGCTGATGAAGTGGTGCATGAAAAACCATATTATGCAATGGGTTTTGCCGCATTGGCCGGTTTGGTTGTCGGTGTGTTGTTGAACCGTCGTTAATGTGAATATGTTAAGGCCGTCTGAACAGGCGTGTACATGAAATCATGGATTTCATTGCGCCGTGCAGACGGCCTTAGCCTTATGCTTCCTAAGAAAAAGGATAATCGAGATGGGAATTCGCCAGCGTTTTGAGCATGGCAAGGCTTTGTTGAATCAGGGCGCGGATTTGCTGCTGTTGCGTTTGCAGGTATTGAGCTTGGATTTGACGCGTCAGGCGGAGAATGTGTTCCGTTTAGCAATCTGGCTGGTGTTGTCCGGCGCGCTGTTGATGGTGGGCTTGGTCGGTTTGCTATTTGGCTTGAACCGCGTGCTGTCGGATGTGGCTGCTTTGTGGGTATTTTTCGGCATTTTCTTTGTGAGCCTGCTGATTATTGCCGTATTGTTCTGCAAAGTATCGGCAGATTATCGGAAGCAGGGCAGCCGTGTGGTTGAGACCTTGCAGGATATTCGATCGGACATTGCGTATTTGCGCGGTGAGATAGACAAGGATGCGGACGATGAAGCAACAGGAGTATGAAGAAGCGCGCGAGCTGCTGCTTTTGGAAGCCAAGCTGGTGCGGCTGCGGATTGAAGCGGAAAATTTGAAACTGCGTAAAGCGGAAGAAGGGAATGCTCGGCAGACTAATCGCTTGGTAATGTTGGCCGATGTGGCGTATCAGTTGAGCCAAACGCGTTTGCTGTCTCAACGTGCTTTGTTTTCTACATCGCGCCGTCGGCATTGGATTTGGCTGGTATTGGCGGTCATACTGGGCTTATCGAGATAATTGAGGGCGGGGGTTTGGTCAAAATGATATTTGTGGCGAGTTGTTGGCTCGTGTGAGCCGCTGGTTGAGGATGCTGCGTCATTGTGTTGCCGAAACTGAAACTTTATCTATGTTGAGTATTTTTTACAAAAGACACCGGCCGTCTGAACATTTCAGACGGCCTCAATGTTTGGAGTTTCAGATATAATGGCGGCAATTTTGAAATTATTAAATGAAGGATAAGTGATGAACCGTTTGTATCCCCACCCGATTATCGCCCGTGAGGGCTGGCCGATTATCGGCGGCGGTTTGGCTTTGAGCCTGCTGGTGTCGATGTGTGGCGGCTGGTGGTCTTTGCCGTTTTGGGTGTTTACCGTATTTGCCCTGCAGTTTTTCCGCGACCCTGCGCGTGAAATTCCGCAAAACCCTGAAGCGGTGTTGAGCCCGGTTGATGGTCGTATCGTGGTGGTTGAGCGCGCACGCGATCCGTATCGTGATGTCGATGCTTTGAAAATCAGTATTTTTATGAACGTGTTCAACGTGCATTCGCAAAAATCGCCTGCCGATTGTACGGTAACGAAAGTGGTCTATAACAAAGGCAAATTCGTGAATGCGGATTTGGACAAAGCCAGCACGGAAAATGAACGTAATGCGGTGTTGGCGACTACGGCTTCTGGTCGTGAAATTACTTTTGTTCAAGTGGCCGGTTTGGTGGCGCGCCGTATTTTGTGCTACACCCAAGCAGGTGCGAAACTGTCTCGTGGCGAACGCTATGGCTTTATCCGCTTTGGTTCGCGCGTGGATATGTATCTGCCTGTCGATGCGCAGGCGCAAGTGGCGATTGGCGATAAAGTTACCGGCGTCAGCACTGTATTGGCGCGTTTGCCGCTGACTGCGCCGCAAACTGAATCTGAGCCTAAAGCCGCAGCTGTTCCTCAAGCTACTCCGGCTTCTCAAGCTGCTCCGGTTGAGACAGTGGCAAGCCAATCTACCGAACAACAGCAAATCGAAGCAGCGGCGGCTAAAATTCAAGCGGCTGTGCGCGATGTGTTGAAAGATTAATAGTCAGTTTTAAATGATTGGTTAAAACAAGAAAAAAAGGTTTTCAGACGGCCGTCTGAAAACCTTTTTTTCTTGCCTGTCAGATTTTAAAACTTCACGTTTACGCCGCCGGTAAAGCTGCGGCCCATTTGCGGCGTATCAGAGAGGAAGCTGCTGTGGGCGTAAACGGATTGGTTGAGCAGGTTGTCGGCTTTGACGTACCAATTCCACTCGCCATAGCGCGTATTGCGGCGGTAGTTTGCACCGAGGTTGAGCATATGGTGTCCGGGCGTACGCGTTTCGTAGCGGGCGAGTTTGTTTTGGGCGAACACGCGGTAGTAGTCCAAATTGGCATCGATACGGTCGGTCAGCGAGGCTTTCAGGTGGACGCCGAGGCGCGCAGCTGGAACGCGAGGGGCGTTTTGGTCGTCCTGTGCGATGAAAGGACGGTTGCCGTAGGCATCTTCCCTGCCGGGCAGCGATGGCAGGTTTTTCAGACGGCCTCGTACATAGTCGCCGGAAACGCCGATGCGGTAGCGCGGTGTCGGTTTGAAGTAGATTTCGCCTTCTGCGCCGTAGAAGTCGGCGCCGGATTGGTTGTAGCGCACGAGCTTCATTTCGCTGTCGTCTTCGATGGATTTGCGGCCGCGTCCGTCGTTTAAGGTTTGGGCGTAAATGTAGTTGCCGAAGCGGTTGCGGTAGAGTGCCAGATTGTATTGCCAGCGGTCGCCTTCGTAGCCCAGCGCGAGTTCGATGTTGTTGGAACGCTCTTTGTTGAGGTGTTTGTTGCCGACTTCAAAGGTATTGGTGGCGACGTGTTTGCCGTGCGCGTACAGTTCTTGCGTTGACGGCAGGCGTTCCTGATGGGAGGCGGTCAGGCTGAGTTTGTGTTGTGGCGTGAAATACCAATTGCCGGAAAGTGCGAATGAGCGGGCGGTTTGGCGGTGCGCGCCGAGGTCGGGCAGGGGGTGGTTGTAGTAGTTTTCCCGATCAATCAATGCTTTGTCGTACTGGATGGAGGCTTTTTGTTTTTCCATGCGTACGCCGCCTTCTAGCGTGAAGTTGTTCCAGTTTGCCTGTTCTACACCGAAAAAGCTGTAATGTTGCACTTTATTGTCAAGCAGCATCGGTTGTTTGACTGCTTCGGATGTGGCAGATAAAGCACTGGATTTTTGTTGTAAATATTGAACGCCCCAGCTGCCTTTCAGACGGCCTATGGGTTGGTGGCGCAACTCGATACGGGCGTTGTGTGTTTTGTTGTTGAAGAAGTTTTCTACTGCATCGCCTGCTTTTTCGTCATGGTGGTAGTCGTTGCGGTTCAGGTGCACGCGCAGGGCTTCAAAACCGGGGAGCGGCTGCTTCCATTCGGCGCGAAGTTCGTAGCGTTTGTTGCGCAGGTCTATCCACGGTCTGCCGCTGTGGGTGTGTGCGTGTGCACCGTCACCGTCGTGAGACCGCAGCTCAAGCCCGGATTGTCGTAATCGACGTCTTCTTCGGTCAACAAGTGCGGATAAGGCCGCAAATAGCCTTTGTTAATCAAACTACTTTGCCAGATGATGTCGGCGCTGCAACCATCGTATTCGTGGCTGTGGGCAGGCAGGCCGTATTGGTCTCGGCGGTCGCTGTACGCCACGCCGATAAAGCCTTTTGCGCCTACCCAAGACAGCCCGATGCTGCCTGTTTGCGAATCGGCATGGCTGTCGGGCAGGCGTTTCAGACGGCCTTCTTCTTTGTGATAGCGCGGTACGGCGTAATCGCCCGATTTGCGGTACAAGCCTTCGGTATGTAGCACGAAGTTTTTGCTCAAGCC
The DNA here is from genome assembly GCF_041433255.1 of Neisseria sp. 20925_1_37. Lineage (NCBI taxonomy): Bacteria > Pseudomonadati > Pseudomonadota > Betaproteobacteria > Neisseriales > Neisseriaceae > Neisseria > Neisseria sp. 20925_1_37. The sequence continues at coordinate 58,211 of NZ_JAPWBC010000005.1, forward strand.
GATATTGATGCCTGCGGATGTCAGTTTTTCCAAATTGCCGCTGCTCAAACGCAATCCGGCTTCGCCCGATACGCCGTTTTCAGGCATTTTTTCGGGGATTTTTCCGTCGGCAACATCGACCAACCCCGCCACATTGCCCGAGCTGTATAAGAGCGTAACCGGGCCGCGCAGGATTTCGACCTGTTGCGACAAGGCGCTGTCCACCATCAGGGCATGGTCTGGCGAGAAGTCCGCCATGTCGCCCGTTTCGCCGTGATGGTTCAACACTTTAATCCGTCTGCCTGTTTGACCGCGAATAACGGGAGCGGATGCGCCGCCGCCGTATTGCGAGGCATGAATGCCCGGTACGCCGTCCAAAGTATCGCCCAAGTTGACAGCTTTTTGGCGCAAGGTATCGCCGGAGATGATTTTGTCGGAGGCGGTCGAAGCGTGCAGCAGCCCCGACGTTGCACGCGGACGGCTTTTACCGACGACGGTAACCTCTTCCAAGTCAACCGACTGCTCGGTTTCATGCGCTTGGGAGAGGATGGGGGTGCTGATTAAAAGAATAGATAAAACAATGGGTTTGAGTGTGGTTTGTGTCATTTTAGTTTCTCATCATATTTCGAAAGGATGTTATTATATAACATTTCATTATTAATATGATAAGATTTTTGAGAAAAAAGGCCGTCTGAAAACGAAGCGTGGTTTTCAGACGGCCTTTGGTTTGTATACGGGTTTAAATGAAAACGGAACAATCGTTCTGCTGCCTGGTTCTAAATCACGGCAGATTATTTGTTTTCATTGAAAATTTACTTGGTTTCAGCGGCTTTAGCGCCAGCAGTCTCTGCAATCAAATCCAAGAATACCAACGGCTTTTTGCCGATATTTTTGAGTGCGTGGGACTGGCCGGGGCGGGCGATGGTAATGTCTCCTGCGCCGACTTCGGTTTGTTTGCCTTCGCTGTCGGTAAACAGGCCTTTGCCGGATACGATGATGTAAACGTCTTCATTGCCGGTATGTTTGTGTTGGCCGATGGAAGCGCCCGGCGGTAATGTGAGCCAGCCGATTTCTTTGAATGCATCTTGGTCGGCGGTTTGATGGCGCGTGAAGGCAAAGTTGCCGAGCAAGGGGCCTTGGCCTCCGGCTGCGTTTTCGCGGTTCCATTCTGCTAAGTCGGCTTTTTTGTACACTTGGATGCTGCGGTCGGTGGGGGTGGTTTGTTCGGCGGCTTGGGCGTTTAGAGATGTGCCGAGCAGAAGGGCGACAGATAATGCGGCAAATAGTGGTTTCATGGCGGTTCTCCGTTTGTCAGGTTGAGTCAGATAATGCGGATTCCGTTTTCAGACGGCCTGCGGGGTTGAAACGATTAACCCCGCAGGCTTCCCCCAAGATTTATTTCACGTTGCGCAGATAGTTCAACAATAATGGAACAGGGCGGCCGGTCGCGCCTTTTTCACCGCCGGATTTCCATGCGGTACCTGCGATGTCGAGGTGTGCCCATGGATAGTCTTCGGTAAAGTAAGACAGGAATGTGGCGGCGGTAATCGTGCCTGCACCCGGCGTGCCGATGTTTGGAATGTCGGCAAAGTTGGATTTGAGTTGGTCTTTGTAGGTCTCAAAGAGCGGCAGTTGCCATGCTTTGTCGTCCACGTTGCGGGAAGCGGCCAGCAGGCTGTCGACCAAATCTTGATTGTTGCCCATTACGCCGCTGACGTCATGTCCCAGGGCGATGATGCACGCGCCGGTCAGGGTAGCGACGTCGATGACGGCTTTGGGTTTGAATTGTTCGGCGTAAGTGAGCGCGTCGCACAAAATCAGACGGCCTTCGGCATCGGTGTTCAACACTTCGATGGTCAAACCTTTCATGCTTTTCACAACGTCGCCCGGTTTGTTTGCCGCGCCGGAAGGCATGTTTTCACAAGTAGCGACGATGGCAATCAGGTTGATCGGCAGTTGCAGTTTGACGGCGGCGCAGAAGGTGCTGATGACGGTTGCCGCGCCGCACATGTCAAACTTCATTTCGTCCATGTTCAGGCCGGGTTTGAGGGAGATGCCGCCGGTGTCGAAGGTAATGCCTTTGCCGACCAATACCACAGGCGCGGCTTCTTTGTCGGCCGCACCGAAATAGCTCAGTTCGACCAAATATGGGTCTTCGACGCTGCCTTTGGCAACAGACCAAAATGAACCCATGTTTTCTTTGATGTAGTCTTTTTCAATGATTTTAGCGTGTGCGCCCAATTTTTCGGCTTCAGCTTTGGCAGTACGCGCGAGGAATTCAGGTGTGCACTCGTTGGGCGCGGCATTGCCCAAGTCACGGCAGAGGCTTTGTCCGTAAACTTGCGCTTCGGCAACGCGCAGGGCTTCTTTGACGGCGGCTTCGTGTGCGCTGTGGAACGCGGCTTCTGCAAATTTGGCCGGTTTGGCTTCTTTTTTATAGCGGTCGAAACGGTAGGCAGCATTGCCGAACGCAATCGCAAACGCTTCGGCAACGGCGGCGGCTTGCGCTTTTTCAAAGGCGTGAACGTCCACATTGACTGTTTCTTGATTTTGCGCCCATTTGGCGGCTTCGGCTGCAGCTTTGTTCAATGCGGCGCGGTCGGTTTTTTCGAGGCGGGCGACGGCAATGGCTTGCAAACCGTTGTCCGTCGGGATTTTGGTGTCGGCGAAATTTTGACCTTCTTCAAGGGAAGCGAAGAGGGCGAGGGCAGTCGGGTTGTTCAGTTGCGATGCTTCGGCGCAGACAAATAATTGCGCACCTGCCTGTTGAGCCTGCAAAGTTTCGGCTTTTGTGCTAAATTTCACGTTTATTCTCCTGATTGGAACGGTTGTCGGTTGTTCAGACGGCCTGTTGACCAACCGTCCGAACAGATGAAAATCATTGTACTCCATTTGTGTCATGCCGTCTGAAGCCTTATTAATAAATATAGGTTTCCCATAAACCGTATACCACGCTCAATCTTATGATTTACCAAAGAAACTTTATTAAAGAACTTTCCTTTACCGCCGTCGGCATCTTTGTCGTCCTCTTGGCGGTATTGGTGTCGACGCAGGCCATCAACCTGCTTGGCCGCGCAGCCGACGGGCGTGTCGCCATCGATGCCGTGTTGGCCTTAGTTGGCTTCTGGGTAATCGGCATGACCCCGCTTTTGCTGGTGTTGACCGCATTTATCAGTACATTGACCGTATTGACCCGCTATTGGCGCGACAGCGAGATGTCGGTTTGGCTCTCTTGCGGATTGGCATTGAAACAATGGATACGCCCGGTCATGCAGTTTGCCGTGCCGTTTGCCATTTTGATTGCCGTCATGCAGCTTTGGGTGATGCCGTGGGCAGAGTTGCGCAGTCGTGAATATGCCGAAATTTTGAAGCAGAAGCAGGAATTGTCTTTGGTGGAAGCCGGCGAGTTCAATAACTTGGGCAAGCGCAACGGCAGGGTTTATTTTGTCGAAACCTTCGATACCGAATCCGGCATCATGAAAAACCTGTTCCTGCGCGAGCAGGATAAAAACGGCAACGACAACATCGTTTTTGCCAAAGAGGGCAATTTTTCGCTGACCGACAACAAACGCACGCTTGAATTGCGCGATGGCTACCGTTACAGCGGTACGCCCGGCAAAGCCGATTACAACCGCGTTTCTTTCCAACACCTCAGCCTGATTATCAGCACCACGCCCAAACTCATCGACCCTGTTTCACACCGCCGTACCATCCCGACATCCCAACTGATTGGTAGCAGCAATCCCCAACACCAAGCGGAATTGATGTGGCGTATTTCCTTGACCGTCAGCGTTTTGTTGCTGTGTCTGCTTGCCGTGCCGCTTTCCTATTTCAATCCGCGCAGTGGCCACACCTACAATATCTTGATTGCCATCGGTTTGTTTTTGGTTTACCAAAACGGGCTGACATTTCTGCGCAATGCCGTGGAAGACGGCAAAATCCATTTCTGGCTCGGACTGCTGCCTATGCACATCATCATGTTTGTGATTGCCGTTGTCCTGCTGCGCGTACGCAGTATGCCCAGCCAACCCTTTTGGCAGGCGGTTGCCAAAAGTCTGACATTGAAAGGCGGAAAATGAACCTGATTTCACGTTACATCATCCGTCAAATGGCGGTTATGGCGGTTTACGCCCTCCTTGCCTTCCTCGCTTTGTACAGCTTTTTTGAAATCATCAACGAAGTCGGCGATCTTGGAAAAGGCAGCTATAACGGCGCAAAATTGGGGCAGTATGTTTTAATGCAGATGCCTGCGCGCGCATATGAACTGATGCCGCTTGCCGTTTTGATCGGCGGCCTGATTTCCCTCAGCCAACTGGCTTCCGGCAGTGAGCTGACCGTTATCAAAGCCAGCGGCATGAGCACCAAAAAGCTGCTGTTGATTCTGTCGCAGTTTGGTTTGATTTTCGCTATTGCCACCGTTGCGCTCGGCGAATGGGTTGCCCCCACGCTGAGCCAAAAAGCTGAAAACATCAAAGCTGCCGCCATCAACGGCAAAATCAGCACCGGTAATACCGGCCTTTGGCTAAAAGAAAAAAACAGCATCATCAACGTGCGCGAAATGTTGCCCGACCATACGCTTTTAGGCATCAAAATTTGGCAGCGCAACGATAAAAACGAACTGACTCAAGCAGCAGAAGCCGAATCAGCGGTTTTGAATCCCGACGGCAGCTGGCAGTTGAAAAACATCCGCCGCAGCATATTGGGCGAAGATAAAGTCGAGGTTTCTACTGCCGCAGAGGAAAACTGGCCGATTTCCGTCAAGCGCAACCTGATGGACGTATTACTCGTTAAGCCCGACCAAATGTCTGTCGGCGAATTGACCACCTACATCGACCATCTGGAAAAAAACAACCAAAATACCCAAGTCTATGCCATCGCATGGTGGCGCAAGCTGGTGTATCCCGTTGCCGCATGGGTGATGGCGCTTGTTGCCTTCGCCTTTACGCCGCAAACCACGCGCCACGGCAATATGGGCTTGAAACTTTTCGGCGGTATCTGTCTCGGTTTGCTGTTCCACTTTGCCGGACGGCTCTTCGGCTTTACCAGCCAGTTGTACGGCGTGCCGCCGTTTTTGGCCGGTGCATTGCCGACGGTTTTGTTTGCACTGTTGGCGGTGTATCTGATACGCCGTCAGGAAAAAAGATAAGGCAAAATTAAACTTCAGACCGTCTGAAAGGCAATCTTCAGACGGCCTGAGTATTTTGTGTGCAAAAAACAAAATGCTAAAGTAAAATAATACCTTTCCAAACCAATGCGGCTATTGAAAATGTCCCAAACCATCTGCTTGAATATGATTGTCAAAAACGAAGCGGCAATCATCGAAGAAACACTGGCCAACATCACCGACCACATCAAACTTGACTACTATGTCATCAGCGACACTGGCTCGACCGATGATACTGCCGGCGTGATCCGCCGCTTTTTCGATGCAAAGGGCATCGCAGGCGAGATTCATCATGATGGTTGGCAAAATTTTGCATACAACCGCAATCAGGCGTTGAAACACGCAAAAGGCAAAACCGATTATGTGTTGATTTTTGATGCGGACGACCGCTTTGAAGGCAAATTGGAATTGCCCGAGCTGACCGCCGACCGCTACCGCCTCAGCATGCGAAATGCCATGGGCAGCGTGGTTTACTACCGTCCGCTGTTGTTGCGTAATGACGGTACATTCTATTGGCGCGGCGTGTTGCACGAATTTATCGAAACCGACAAACAAGATACCAGCGAAGCCACGCTTCATGGCGACTATACGGTTCTCAGCGGCCGTTTCGGCGCACGCAGCAATATGGCGAACAAGTACCTGCTTGACGCCGTTTCTTTGGAAAAAGCGTTTTATAGCCCCGAAGATGAAGACCTGAAACCGCGTTACGCCTTTTATGCGGCGCGTTCTTATTGGGATTCCGATATGCCCGAGCGTGCAAGCGAATGGTTTAAAAAACGCATCGAGTTGGGCGGTTGGATAGAGGAAGTGACGGTTTCTTACCAACAGCTGGGCGAGTGCTACAAATTAATGGGCAAACGCGATGAAGCCTTGGCGACTTGGTTGGCAGGCTACGATTACAACCCGCGCCGCGCCGAGTGCCTCTACCTTGCGCAAACCATGCTGCGTCAGGAAGGGAAATACCGCATTTCCCATGCGATCGGCCTGATGGCGAAACGTATCCCGTTCCCCAAAGACGATATTCTTTTTGTCCAAAGCAATGTTTATCAGTTGGATATCGATTATGAATTGTCGGTTACCGCTTATGCGGCCGGCGATTTGCGTCAAGGCTATGAGTCTTGCCGACACTTGCTCTTGCTGAATGTACGCGAGGAATTGACCACGGTGACCATGCAAAATATGTGGCTCTACCGCGAACACGCGCAAACCGAAACGCGCGAAGTATTGGAGCAGCTGGTGGCCGTCATGCAGCCTTATGCCGCGCAAGGCGGACGTTTGGCAGAAGTGACCGAATATTTTGCCGATATTTTGAAAAATCGTTAATCAGCACTTTGCCCCGGCCATAAGGTCGTCTGAAAGGAAATTTTTTGAGCAAGCGCAATCTGTTTTCCGTCGATAAATCTTTGGAAAAGCCCGAACGCGTCCTCTTGGTCGGTGTGATGTTGACGGCGGACTATTCCGGCGCAAACGAAACGCGCGAGCGCGGCTTTCAGACAGCCTTGACCGAAGCGGCAGAATTGGTGAGCGCGGCCGGCGGTGATTTGGTTTCTATCGAAACTTCACGCCGTGACAAACCGCATCCGGCTTTGTTTGTCGGTACGGGCAAGGCGGAAGAGTTGGCGGCAGTGGTCGAGCAGTATGATGTCGGGTTGGTCGTGTTCAATCACGAACTCACGCCGACACAAGAGCGTAATCTGGAAAAAGAGCTTCAATGCCGCGTCCTCGACAGAGTGGGTTTGATTTTGGCGATTTTTGCCAAACGCGCCCAATCGCAGGAAGGTAAGTTGCAGGTGGAGCTGGCTCAGCTGAACCACTTGAGCGGACGGCTGGTACGCGGTTATGGACATTTGCAAAGCCAAAAAGGCGGTATCGGCTTGAAAGGGCCGGGCGAAACCCAGTTGGAAACCGACCGTCGTTTAATCGGACAAAAAATCACGGCATTGAAAAAACAGCTTGCCGATGTCCGCAAACAACGCGCCACGCGCCGCAAATCGCGCATGAGCGGCCGTCTGAAAACCTTTGCCATCGTCGGCTATACCAATGCCGGAAAATCCAGCCTGTTCAACCGCTTGACCAAAGCGGACGTATTGGCGAAAGACCAGTTGTTCGCCACTTTGGATACCACTGCGCGTCGGCTTTTCCTATCGTACGAGGCGAGCGTGATTTTGACCGATACCGTCGGCTTCGTCCGCGATTTGCCGCACAAGCTGGTGTCGGCGTTTTCCGCTACCTTGGAAGAGACGGCGATGGCGGATGTGCTACTGCATGTCGTTGATGCCTCCAATCCTGATTTTGAACGGCAGATGGACGATGTCAACGAAGTTTTGGAAGAAATCGGCGCGCATGAAATTCCGCAATTGGTGGTGTACAACAAAATCGATTTGCTGCCGTCGGGTATGCGTGAAGCAGGCATTTTGCGCGACAATTCCGGGCATGCCGTCGGTGTGAATGTTTCCGTTGCCGAAAGTTTGGGATTGGACGGTTTGCGCGAAGCGATGATTGAATTGGCCGTACAGCCAAGTGCTTGATAGTATGGAATGAAACAAGGCCGTCTGAATGTTCAGACGGCCTTACCGTAAAATTCTAAATCTGAGGATTATGCCGACAGAGGGCTTTTCTTTTTGAACACGCTTTCGTAAAGCATCCAAGCGGCGAGGCTCAGGTATACGGTGCTGGACAAAATGCCGATAACGGCGAAGATAGGCATAAGGCGATCAATCATGGTGAGGTTTCCCAATAAGTTAGTGTTATAAGTAAATGTGTGTTTTTTATTTCCGTCTGCGCGGAATGCCTAAAGTATGCTGCTTAAATGGATTGAGGTCAATAAAAAATGTATTGGAGTTTTTAAAAAAGTTCCATTTCTACATTAAAATAATTGGAAGTTTTTAAAGATAAACGGTATTTATATGTTACCGTTCATCATTTGATAAACGGTCAATACTTTGTTTTCCATGTTTTTTATAAAATTCGACAGTCTATTGATTCAAAAGTAAATGAAATGAGGCGGAAAAACGCTTTTTGCTAAAATGTAACACCCTGAAACGATTGTTTCAGGCCGTCTGAAAAATAAATCGAACACATTATGACATCTTCCACACATCCCCAAAAAAACTGTTTCCATTGCGGACTTGAAGTCCCGGAGCATCTGCATCTGACGGTTCGTTTTGAAGACGAAGAACACGAAACCTGCTGTGCCGGTTGTCAAGCAGTGGCGCAGAGTATCATCGATGCAGGTTTGGGCAATTATTACAAACAGCGTACCGCAGACGCGGAAAAATCCGAATTGCCGCCACCGGAAGTGTTGTCGCAATTAAAGCTATACGATTTGCCCGAAGTGCAGGCGGATTTTGTCGAGGTCGGCGCAGGGGATGAACGCGAGGCGGTGTTGATGCTGGGCGGCATTACCTGCGCCGCGTGCGTGTGGCTGATTGAGCAGCAGTTGTTGCGCATGAAGGGCGTGGTGCGCGTGGATTTGAATTACAGCACCCACCGCTGCCGAGTGGTGTGGGACGGCTCCCATATCGAATTGTCGGATATTTTGCTGAAAATCCGCCAAACCGGTTATACCGCCGCGCCTTATGATGCGCAAAAAATCGAAGTGCAGGCGCAGAAGGAACGCAAACAGTTTATCGTCAGATTGGCCGTGGCCGGTCTGGGCATGATGCAGACGATGATGTTTGCCCTGCCGACTTATTTTTACGGCGGCGACATCGAGCCGCTTTATTTGGAAATCCTGCATTGGGGCGGCTTTTTGATGGTGTTGCCCGTTGTGTTTTACAGCGCGTTGCCGTTTTACCGCGGCGCATGGCGCGACTGGAAAAACCGCCGTGTCGGCATGGATACGCCGATTGCCATTGCCATTGTGATGACCTTTATCGCGGGTATTTACAGCCTGATCACCAACGCAGGGCAGGGCATGTATTTCGAATCCATCGCCATGCTGCTGTTTTTCCTGTTGGGCGGGCGTTTTATGGAACAGATTGCCCGACGCAAAGCAGGCGATGCGGCGGAGCGGTTGGTCAAGCTGGTTCCGGCATTTTGCCATCGTTTGCCTTCTTATCCGGAAAGCGAAGTCATCGAGGAAGCCGCAGTCGTCCGCCTCAATATCGGCGATACGATTGTTGTGAAACCCGGCGAAGTCATTCCGGTGGACGGTACGGTTTTGTCCGGCGAGAGCGAAGTTAACGAAGCCATGTTGACCGGCGAAAGCCTGCCCATCTTGAAAAGGCCGTCTGAAAAAGTAACCGCCGGCACGCTCAACACCAGTAGCCCTTTAATCATCCGTACCGACCATACCGGCGGCAACACGCGCCTGTCCCATATCGTCAAACTGCTCGACCGTGCGCTGGCGCAAAAACCGCGTGCCGCCGAGTTGGCCGAAAAATACGCGTCCAGTTTTGTGTTTGGCGAACTCTTGCTTGCTATTCCCGTTTTTATCGGCTGGGCTTGGTATGCCGACGCGCACACAGCCTTATGGATTACCGTTGCCCTGCTGGTCATCACCTGCCCCTGTGCCTTGTCGCTTGCCACACCGACCGCGCTGGCCGCTTCTACCGGTGCGCTGGCCAAAGACGGCATTCTCATCAGCGGCAAACAAAGCCTGGAAACGCTTGCCCAAATTGACGATGTCGTGTTCGATAAAACCGGTACGCTGACCAAAGGACAGCTTTCCGTCAGCCGTATATTATCTGCAGGCCGTCTGAACGAAGCCCAAGCCCTTGCTATCGCCCAAGCATTGGAACAGCAATCCGAACACCCCATCGCCCGTGCCATTTTGAACCATACGCTTTCAGACGGCCCTGTATCCGCGCTTGATGTGAAAGTGCAGCAACGGGTCAATCGTATTGGACACGGCGTCAGCGCACAAATCGAATTTGATGGCGAAACCCAAGTTTGGGCTTTGGGCAAAGCGGCGTTTGTTTCGGAAATCGCCGGTAATCTGCCTGAAACATTTGCCCATATCGACCACACAGGCAGCATTATTTTCTTGGGCAATCAAAGCGGTTTTCAGACGGCCTTTTTGCTGGAAGACCAAATCAAAGACAGCGCCGCTGAAATGTTGCAAAACCTGAAACAACACGGCATCCGTCTGCACCTTTTAAGCGGCGACCGTCAAGCTGCCGTAGCCCAAGTTGCGCAAGAGCTGGGTTTGGATGCCTATCGTGCCGAAGCCACGCCGGAAGACAAGCTGGCTTATGTAGAAAATCTGCAAAAACAAGGACGTAAAGTCATGATGATCGGCGACGGGATCAACGATGCCCCCGTCCTTGCCCAAGCCGATGTGTCGGCTGCCGTGGCCACGAGTGCCGATGTGGCGCGAGACGGGGCCGATGTGGTTTTGCTCAATGATGATTTGAACGTTTTGCCCGTGATGATGGAACAGGCACGCCGCACCCATCAAATCATCCGCCAAAACCTGACTTGGGCGAGCGCATACAATCTGGTTGCCGTTCCGCTGGCCGTGTTTGGTTACGTGACGCCGTGGATCGCCGCACTCGGCATGAGTTTCAGCTCGCTGCTGGTGTTGGGCAATGCCTTGAGATTGTTGAAAACCAAAAAGGCCGTCTGAAAACGGCAAAACCATTGCTCAAACGAAAGAATACGCCATGCCTAAAGCCACTTTTTATACACACGTCGCCCAGCCTGCCGCCTTTGCCTGCCGCCTGATTGCGCGCGCCATACGCGATGGCGGGCAGATTTTGGTGTGGTCGGATTCTGTTGCGGCAGTGCAGCAACTAGACGTTGATTTATGGCAGCAGATTCCCGAAAGCTTTATTCCGCATGAAGTTTGGCTGCCTACCGACCCCATGCCGTCTGAAACGCCGGTATTGCTTGCGTTTGGAAATGCATTGCCGAATATTCCGCAGGATTGCACGGTTTTAAACCTGTCTGCCGATTTCTGGAGCCAAGCTCCGGCCATTCCAAACCGTATCCTTGAAATTGTGGGCAACAGCTTAGAAGATTTGGCCGAAGCCCGAGACCGTTTCCGAGCGTATCGTCAGAGTGGATTCGAGATTGAGCATTTTTCGAGAGAAGGGAAGGATTGAGTGTTGAAGATATTCAAGGCCGTCTGAATATAAACAAAGGGACATTTTGTTGATGTCCCTTTGTTTTTTAGATTGATTATCGGAAGGCTTCGTGCCATATACCATAAAACATGAGGCAACAGCAGAAAGAGTAGAAATAGTGGAAAAAGCGTTCAAAAAGGGAAGTATTGGCAAGATACCATTGAACAGACTGATGGTGGTGTTGGGGATTTTTGAGGATTAAGTTGGGGAAACGGACAATCGAAGGTACGGCAAGCAAGTCAAACAGATTGAGGAAGACTGTAACCAATAATGAAAAACCGATTGTCTCATGAAATACGTCGAATGGCTGTAATGACAGGGTGTGTGCAAATAGGGAGGTTAGGGCAGATTTGTTGGACATCCATAAATAAAACAGTCCACCGATAGACAAGTAAAGTGCCAAACGAATCCATATAGATAGCTTGCGTCGCAAATAGAGGATGAAGAATAAGTTGAGCAGGATAAAGAAAATAGGAAAAACTGATTTCATGGGTTTGTTTGCTTACAGTTTGGTATTTAAAGCTGCTAAGGGAAACGCATTATTGCTTGTATGAAGGGCTGCCTTAGGAAAAGACAGTCTGAAAAGGCCATTCTATTTTAGGCCGTCTGAAAAAGATTTGCGTAAGGGCAAGGGTTTCAGACGGCCTTAAGTTTTTTTGAAGTCAAAATCCGATGGTTTAGGATTCGGTTTTTGAGGCCGCATTGGCGAAATAGCGGTTGGATACCGGATTGAAGATGAGGAGCAGCAAAACAGGGTGGAGAATGGATTGAATAATGATTTGTTGAGAACTATAGCTCGCCATATCGCTATACACCATGATCAGTGAAGCGGCTGCCAGCACAACAGCCAGCCAACGGGCAGAACGGTTGCCTGAAAGCAGGCCGACAGCAATAAATACCGGTAAGGAAAGGAGGATGAAGTATAGGGGCATAGACAGCCACCAAGGCAGGAAAGGGAATGCCAAGGCTGCAACCTCTATCAGTAAATCGCCCGAATAAATCGCAAGAGCAACAGTGGTAAAGCAGACAAGGGTAGTTAGGATGAAATAGAGAACGGTGGCGATGGTAACAGGGACTGGACGTTTCATGTAATAAAAGCCTTGGATAGAATATCGGGGATAAGGATTAGAATCGGTATCGGCCAAACCTTGTCATTGAAGGCGATGGCCGTCTGAAAGCAGACTATTTGTCTTTCTCAAATGAAGAAAGCTTGATGATGGCAGGCTGGAAGACTGCAACCAAATAGAGCATGATAGGAAAGATGAGATACGTAAAAGGAATATCTGCGCGAAATAGTGCAATTAGAAAGGCAAGGTATAAGGTCAGCAGGGCAAGGAAAATAACGCTCTTTTTCCATGTCGCTTGGCGGATTTCTTTTGCAGTCGGCTACTTATAGCGGACTTTTTTGTGGCAGGTCGGGCATTCTTTAATGCTTTTCAGTCCTTTGAATGCACTATCTTGAATCGGATTGGAATAATGAGGACAAGAAAATGGGGACGATTTCATTATTTTTTTATTGGGCCGTATAAGGTATTGCCCATCCGGTAAAGTAGATTGGATGGGCAACGTATATGTTTATTCGTCTTTTTCAAAAGATGAAAGTTTGTTTTGAATCGGGATAATGTAGTAGACAAGAAAGCCTATAATTAATGCCGTACTGATATATGGGGGGAATGTACCAAACAGGCTAATCAGTATTGCCGCTACGATACAGACAACTACTACAAAAATAGCGAAAGGTTTCAGCAAAGCTTTGAAATATTCGCCAACAGGCGGCTTTTTGAATTTGACTTTTTATGGCAGGAAGGACATTCTTTGACTGCGGCCAAACCTTTAACCAATCCGCCTTGGATTGGGGCATGGCAGTGTGGGCAGGGGAGTGAAGGGTTTAGATTATTCATTGTATTCAACCTGACTTAGGGTTTGGAAAGGTGGTATCGATGTTGCCGATACCACCGATTTATCGGAAACAATAGGCTTATTGGGCGTATTTTTTGCCTAAAGCTTCGGCAGCTTTTTGTACTTCTTGATTGGCTGCACGTAGGGTTTCTTGCAATTTTTGAGATTTTTCTTGGAAATCATTGGCAAATTTGAGTGAATCTTTATCTTTGCCGTTGATAGTCAGCTCAGAAGCATGCTTACCTGCATAAATCATCAGGTTGTTGGCAGCACTGCTGACTTGTATAGTTCGGTCTAAAACTGCTTTGATTTCAGGATCTTTGATATCGAGGGCAGCTGCGCTCTGATGGAATTGCTCCAGTGCATCAGTCAATTTTTTCATCTGCTCTAAAGTCTCGGCTTCTTTACCTTGGCTGGCCAGTTGTTGCAATTCTTGTCCCATTTTGCCGATGTTTTGTGCTTCTTCACCGGTGGTGAAATGAATGAATTTTTGTAATTCGGCAAGACCGTCCGGAGATTTTTTATCGGAAATGACGATAGGTTCGGCCAGTTTAGGATCTGCTTCCGGGAATTCGCTCAGGGCTTTTTCGTATTTATTGGCCGGGCTAGATTTGCTTTGAGCGACTTGTTCGGCTGGTTTGTCGCTGCTGCCTTTATTGCCGGAGTCGCCGCAGGCTGCCAGCAGGGAAGCAGACAAGATCAGCATACCGAATTTGTTTAATACGTTCATATTAGGATTCCTTCTTAAGTTAGGAGAAAATTGGGGGAAATTTGTTTTTATTGATGAGCGTAGATAATTGTTTGTACTTTTGTTCTATTTTATTACAGATTTGTTTATTTTTCTCAAATTAGGTTAAGTGGTATGTTTTTGGAATTAAACGGCGAAGGTGGATGGTTGTAAAATATTGAATATATAATGAAATTAACAAGGGTAATAATAAGCCAGGCTACGCTGTTTTGAGCTAAAGTAGATTTTTCATTAATATATTATTGATTGATGTAATGGAAATAAAAAGAGGCCGTCTGAAACTTTATCGTTTCAGACGGCCTCTTTTTAACAGGCTGGAATTAGTTGTCTAAGTCGAATGCTTTATGCAGAACGCGGGTAGCCAGTTCCATGTATTTTTCGTCAATCAGGACGGATACTTTGATTTCGGAAGTTGAAATCATTTGGATGTTGATGCCTTCTTCTGCGAGGGTGCGGAAGATTTTGGCGGCTACGCCGACGTGTGAACGCATGCCCAAGCCGACAGCGGAGACTTTGCATACGGTGTCGTCGCCGTCGATGTAGGCGGCGCCGATGCTGTCTTGGCGTTGCTGCAGGAGTTCGATGGTTTGTTTGTAGTCGCCGCGTGGAACGGTGAAGGAGAAGTCGGTTGTGCCTTCGCTGCCGACATTTTGGATGATCATGTCGACTTCGATGTTGGCATCGGCAACTGCGCCGAGGATTTGGTAGGCAACGCCAGGTTTGTCGGGTACGCCGCGTACGTTGATACGGGCTTGGTTTTTGTCGAATGCGATACCGGTTACGGCTGCTCTTTCCATGTTGTCGTCCTCTTCAAAGGTAATCAGGGTGCCGTCGCCGCCTTCTTGCAGGCTGCTGAGTACGCGCAGGCGCACTTTGTATTTTCCGGCGAATTCTACGGAGCGGATTTGTAAAACTTTTGAGCCGAGGCTGGCCAATTCGATCATTTCTTCGAATGTGATCGTGTCCATGCGGCGTGCTTCGGGTACGACGCGCGGGTCGGTGGTGTAAACGCCGTCTACGTCGGTATAAATTTGGCATTCGTCGGCTTTGAGGGCTGCGGCAAGTGCAACGGCGGAGGTGTCGGAGCCGCCGCGGCCGAGGGTTGAGATATTGCCTTCGCTGCTGATGCCTTGGAAACCGGCTACGATAACAACTTTACCTTCGGCGAGGTCGGCACGCATTTTTTCGTCGTCGATGCTTTCGATGCGGGCTTTGGTGTGGGAAGTGTCGGTTTGGAGGGCAACCTGCCAGCCGGTGTAGCTCTTGGCGTCAACGCCGATGTCTTTCAGGGCCATGGCCAGCAGGCCGATGGTCACTTGTTCGCCGGTAGCGAGAACGACGTCGAGTTCGCGCGGATCGGGATGCTCTTGCATTTCGTGCGCCAGTGCGACCAGTCGGTTGGTTTCGCCGCTCATGGCGGATACGACGACTACGATGTCGTGTCCTTCGGCGCGGGCTTTGGCGACACGTTTGGCTACGTTTTTGATGCGTTCGGGCGAGCCTACTGATGTGCCGCCGTATTTATGTACGATTAACGCCATGTTTCGTGCTTTCTTGTGGGGGTTGTCAGGCAGCTTGGTTTGCTGGAAAAAGGGTTATTATTACTATTTTTTACATGAAATTCAAGGATGGGACGCGCTTTTTTGAGTAAATGCGCATAAATGGACGGGGTTAAAAAAGGCCGCCTGAAATCTTTCAGACGGCCTTGCTGCTTATTGGGACAAAAGGGCGGCCTTTTGGTGTTGAACCAATTCGGCAATGCCTTTATGCGCGAGGGCAATGAGTTTGCCCAATTCTTCGATGCTGAACGGTGCGCCTTCGGCTGTACCTTGGATTTCGATGATTTTGCCGGATGCGGTCATGATGATGTTGACGTCGCTGTCGCAGCCTGAGTCTTCGGGATAGTCTAAGTCCAAAAGCGGTACACCGCCCACCACGCCGGCGGAAACGGCGGCAACGGCTTCACGGATCGGGTTTTCGCTGATAAGGCCGTCTGAAAGGAGTTTGTCCACAGCGATTTGCAGGGCAACGTAGGCGCCGGTAATAGAGGCGGTACGCGTGCCGCCGTCGGCTTGGATAACATCGCAGTCAATCAGGATTTGGCGTTCGCCGAGTTTTTCCATATCGACGACGGCACGCAGCGAGCGGCCGATCAGGCGTTGGATTTCTTGTGTGCGGCCGGACTGTTTGCCCGCGGCGGCTTCGCGGCGCATACGGGAGGCAGTGGAAGCCGGCAACATACCGTATTCGGCCGTTACCCAGCCTTGTTCTTTACCGCGCAGGAACGGTGGGACATTTTCGTCGATGGAGGCAGTGCAAATCACTTTGGTGTTGCCACACTCGATAAGGCAGGAGCCGTCGGCATGGGGGAGGAAATTGGGGGTAATTTTGATGTCGCGCAGGCTGTCGGCGGCGCGGCCGGTTCGGGTATAGTCGCTCATGATGATCCTTTTGGGCGGAATGAAAAATAGGTTGCCTTGAATTATAGAGGAATTTGGCATCAAAGGCCGTCTGAAAATCGTCGGTCGGGTGTGTTATAGTGTCCATACTTTCACTCGTATTTGGAAACGGAGTAAAACCATGGCTACAAGACGAAATATTCAAATCCACAGCATGACCGGCTTTGCCAATGCCGCAGGCGAATGCGGCGGCAAGCGGGTTAATTTGGAAATCCGCGCAGTCAACCATCGTTATTTGGATGTCCAATTCCGTATGCCGGAAGAATTGCGCTATTTGGAAGGCGCGTTGCGCGAACAGATTGCCGCAGCTGTGGCGCGCGGTAAATTGGAATGCCGCATCCAGCTGCAGGATGCCTCCTCGGGCGGACAAACTTTGGAAGTCAATCAGGATTTGGTTGCCCAACTGGCGCATTTGAACAAAACTTGGCGCAAGGAACATGATTTTGCTAAATTGAGCGTGGCCGACGTTTTGCGTTTCCCCGGCGTTTTGGCAGGCCAGGGCGAAGACTCCGAGGCCTTGGCGAAAGGTGTCAAAGATTTATTGACTGGCGCGTTGAAAGAGTTTACAGCCGCCCGCAAACGCGAGGGCAAAAAACTGGGTGAGCACCTGCTGCAACGTCTGGACGGCATGGAAGAGATTGTGGATGCTTTGAACGAATTGTTCCCAAGCCTTCTGCAAGCGCATATGGATAAAGTCAAAGCCCGTTTGGCAGAAGCCGTCGGCAATATCGACAACGACCGCTTGCAACAGGAATTTGCTTTGTTCATCCAGAAATCCGATGTGGATGAGGAATTCAGCCGTTTGCGCACCCATATCGCCGAAGTGCGCCGCATTGTTACCGAAGGCAAGGGCAGTGCAGGTAAACGTTTGGATTTCTTGATGCAAGAATTAAACCGTGAAGCTAATACTTTGGGCAGCAAAGCCATCGCTGCCGAATGCACGCAAGCTTCGGTTGAACTGAAAGTCTTAATCGAACAAATGCGCGAACAGGTTCAAAATATCGAATAAATCGATAACGAACAGATAAAACAAGGCCGTCTGAAAACTTTCAGACGGCCTTTGTGTCGATATGGGATGGAACCGGTTGAGTTTATTTTTAAACATTATTGGAGGTGGGCTTCCTGTTTCGTGACTGTTATTGCGCTAAAGAGTTAACATGTGTTAAATTATGGCAATTATTGTCATGATAAGAACATACAAAGGAGTAAAACATGAACTTTCTGACCGCTATCAGTCGGCAAATGACCCGCTTCACCGCCCTGATTATCGTCCTTGCCTCCATCATCGCCTTTATTGAGCCTGCCACTTTCTCATGGGTAAAAGGCGATACGCAAGTCGTCGTACTCGGCATCATCATGCTCGGTATGGGCATGACTTTGGGCAAAGAAGATTATCAAATTCTGGCGCAACGTCCGCTCGATATTTTTATCGGCGCAATCGCCCAATATACGATTATGCCCTTGCTCGCCATCGGCATTGCCAAAGCCTTTGACCTTTCGCCCGGATTGACACTGGGTTTGGTTTTGGTCGGCACCTGCCCGGGCGGCGTTTCATCCAATATCATGAGTTTTTTGGCTAAAGGCGATGTCGCCTTTTCAGTCGGTATGACCACCGTCTCCACCGTCCTTGCGCCTGTGATGACGCCGTTGTGGATGACTTATTTGGTCGGACAAACCGTCGAAATGGACGGCTGGGGCATGTTCAAATTTATGCTGCTCGTTACCCTGTTGCCTGTCGTTATCGGCTCTGCCGCCAATATATTGCTGCATAAAAAACATTGGTTTGAAGACGTGCGCGCGATTATGCCAGCCGTTGCTGTTGTCGCGTTTGCCTGTATCGTTGGTGGCGTTGCTGCCGTTCATGGCCACCGCTTTGCTGAATCCGCTTTCGTGATGGTACTCGCCATCGCTGCCCACAACATCGGCGGCTACATCCTCGGCTATTACAGCGGTGCGCTGACCGGCATGAACACCGCCAAAAAACGCACCCTTGCCATCGAAGTTGGCGTACAAAATGCCGGACTTGCCACCGGTTTGAGTGCTAAATTCTTCCCCGGTAATGCCGAGTCTGCCGTTGCCGCCGCCGTTGCCTGCGTTTGGCACTCTGTATCGGGAACGGTTTTGGGCAACTTGTTTGCATGGTGGGACAAGCGTAAGCAATAAGCTGTAAACATTGCCAAATAACAAAAGGCCGTCTGAACGTATGGTTTTCAGACGGCCTTGTAGGTTGTCAGGACAGGCAAACACGCGCAAAATCGCTTTGCTTTTTAGAGATGGACATTATGCTTGCAGATTCGTTTTTTTATTATCTGGTGTTGGTCGGCTTTGCCGCCGGGCTGATGGATGCAGCGGTTGGCGGCGGCGGGCTGTTGCAGATTCCCGGATTATTCAACCTATTGCCAAACGCTACGCCTGTGGCCTCGGTGATGGGTGTCAATAAATTTGCTTCCTGCTGCGGCACGTTGACTGCGACGGGACAATATCTGCGCCGAATTCCTGTGCCGTGGAAAATGCTGCTGCCTGCCGCGGCGTTGGCATTTGCCGCTTCATATTTGGGCGCGAAAACAGTGGTGTATTTCCCTATGCAATACATGAAACCGGCGATGTTGGTCATCATGATTGCCATGTGTCTGTACACTTTTTTGAAAAAAGACTTGGGGCAGACGGTACGCACTGAAAAGCTGACGCGCCGCGAAACCTTATGGGGCTTATTTTTCGGCGCGTTAATCGGTTTTTACGAGGGCGTGTTCGGGCCGGGGACGGGCAGCCTGCTGGCTTTTGTGTTCGTCCGCTTTTACGGCTATGATTTTTGAGCGGCCAACGCTTCGGCAAAGGTCATCAATTGGACGATTAAAAATGGAATGTTATTACGGTAAATGATTTGAGACGTTCTAACAACTGGAAAAAACGATTCATGAGTACATTCATTATTACAACCATGAGCGCATTCAGGGGAAACTAAAAGGACTGAGCTCTGTGAATTACAGAACTCAGTCCTTGAACTAAATCAGTCTAACTTTTGGGGTCAGATCATTTTACGGAGCTTTTTTTGTTGTGTGCTTTAAGCCATTTTTGCATTTGTTCAATTTCCGCTTGTTGTGCGTTAATAATATCCTCAGCAAGCTTACGCATCTCAGGATCCTTTCCGTATTTTAATTCAACTTCCGCCATTTTTACTGCGCCAATATGGTGTGGCAACATACCTGCTGCAAAAGCAACATCAGGATCTTTATATTGCGCAGCTGCCATCATGTCTTGATTCATTTGATTCATACCTTGCATTAATTCTTGTTGCATTGCAGAACCTGTCGACATTGGCATATTCATGTGTGCTTGATGCGGTTGTTCATTAGCTTGGGCATAATTTGAAATTGCAACAGCGCTAAGTGTGATAAAAGTCATAAGTTTTTTCATGTTTTTCGCCTATGTGATAACTGAAGGAGCACAAAGTATAAACTTTGACTTAAGGTTAAAGTCAACATTTATTCCGAAAATGTTTGGTGAGGTGCTAAAAGCTAAAATAAGACAATATTTGAGCTGCGTTACGGATTTATGTTGCTGCTGTGCCTGACCATTGGGAAGTTTGCTTGGGATTTATTGGGTTGATATCGAATGAAAAAAAGGCCGTCTGAAAGTTTCAGACGGCCTTTGCGTTTTACAGTTTAACCGAATGCTCGCGCGTTTCGTGGAACACGATGTCCGGCCAACGTTCCTGCGTCAGATTTAAGTTGACGCGGTTAGGGGCGAGGTAGGCGAGGTTGCCGCCTGCGTCTATCGCCAGATTGCCTGCGTTGGCTTTTTCAAATTCCGCCAGTTTTTTCTTGTCGTCGCACGATACCCAGCGCGCCGACCAGATGGATGCGTTGTCGAACACGGCTTCTACGCCGTATTCGTTGGCCAGCCGCGAGGTAACGACTTCAAACTGCAACACGCCGACCGCGCCCAAAATCAAATCTGCGCCGCTCATCGGTTTGAAGACCTGCACCGCGCCTTCTTCGCCGAGCTGTTGCAAGCCTTTTTGCAGTTGCTTGATTTTCAGCGGGTTTTTGATGCGGACGCTGCGGAACAGTTCGGGTGCGAAGAAGGGGATGCCGGTAAATGCCAGTTGTTCGCCTTCGGAGAAGCTGTCGCCGATTTGGATGTTACCGTGGTTCGGGATGCCGATGATGTCGCCGGCGTAGGCTTCTTCCACCAGCTCGCGGTCGTGCGACATGAAGGTTACCACGCTGGAGGCGGCGATTTCGCGGTTGATGCGCAGGTGTTTCATCTTCATGCCGCGCTCGAATTTACCGGAGCAGACGCGCAAGAAGGCGATGCGGTCGCGGTGTTTCGGGTCCATATTGGCTTGGATTTTAAAGATAAAACCGGAAAACTTCGGCTCGTCCGGCTCGACCATGCGTACGGTCGCGTCGCGCGGTTTCGGCGCGGGCGCCCATTCAATCAATGAATTGAGGATTTCCTGAATACCGAAGTTGTTAATCGCCGAGCCGAAGAACACGGGTGTGAGTTCGCCGGCGAGAAATTCGTCGAGATTGAACTCGTTGGAAGCCGCCTGCACCAATTCGATTTCGTCGCGCAACTGTTGGATTTCCAACGGAAAGCGTTGTTCCAATTCGGGATTGTCGATGCCTTTGATGATGTCGAACTCGTGCGGCAGGCGCTCGCCGCCCGCTTCAAAGAGATAGATTTCATCGTTCAGGATGTGGTACACGCCTTTGAAGTTTTTGCCCATGCCGATTGGCCAAGTGACGGGCGCGCAGCGGATTTGCAGGATGTTTTCCACCTCGTCCAGCAATTCCAAAGAGTCGCGCACTTCGCGGTCGTATTTGTTCATGAACGTAACAATCGGCGTATTGCGCAGGCGGCAGACGTTCAAGAGTTTGATGGTTTGCGCTTCCACGCCTTTTGCCGCGTCGATGACCATCAAGGCGCTGTCAACGGCGGTCAAAACGCGGTAGGTGTCTTCGGAGAAGTCTTGGTGTCCCGGCGTGTCCAAGAGGTTGACGGTGTGGTCTTTGTAGTCAAACTGCATCACGCTGGATGCCACGGAAATGCCGCGCTGCTTCTCGATTTCCATCCAGTCGGAGGTGGCGAATTTGCCGGTTTTCTTGCCTTTTACCGTACCCGCGCTTTGAATCGCACCTGAAAACAGCAACAGTTTTTCGGTCAGCGTGGTTTTACCTGCGTCAGGGTGGGAGATGATGGCAAACGTGCGGCGGCGGCGCACTTGGTCGAGGATTTCTTGGGACATGGTTTTCTTTGCAAAAAGGTTCAGGCCGCTTTTTCAGACGGCCTGAAGGATATGGGTGTTGGAAAACAGGCTAAAATAAGGGCGTGTGCAACACGCCCTGCAATAGATTGAAAGATGCGGAATTGTACAAAAAAATGCTTGATAATTCAATGTTTGCACCAAACCAAAGGCCGTCTGAAAAGTTTCAGACGGCCTTATGCTATGAATCGATGATTAAATATCCATCGGTTTCCATTCCGCGCCTTTTACCGGCGGCAGCCATGATTGCGTACCGTTGGAGGCAAATCCCCACAAGGTGTCGGGGAGGCCGTAATGGTCGGCGCGTGTCGGGTCGAGTTGCGTTTCGATTTCATCTTCGCGGCCTTCACGGATTTGCGTGGCGATGTGCGGATTAATCATCACGGTTTTGCCCAAGGCGATAAATTCTGCCCAGCCGGTTTCATAGGCGGCCAAAATTTGATCGGCGGTAAACAGGTTGCCCACGCCGATAAGCGGCAGTTTGCCGTTGATGCGTTCGTGGATGAACTGCATGCGGGTTTGCGCGGTATCGCCGCCGCGGCGGATTTTTTTATCAAATTCCCACAGGGAAACGTGCAGATATTGCAGCGGTTTTTGTACCAATGCGTCAATCAGTGCGCCGGTTTCGGTCATGGTTAAGCCGTCGTCGCCAGGCTCTTCGGGGGAGAAGCGGTAGCCGATAATGAAGTCGTCGCGCTGGTGTTTTTCACGGACGGCAACCACGGCATCGATAACGGCCAGCGGGAAGCGCATTCTGTTTTCCAAGCTGCCGCCCCATTGGTCGTTGCGGCGGTTGCTTTGGGCAGAGTAAAACTGTTGGATCAGATAGCCGTTCGTGCCGTGGATTTCCACGCCGTCAAAACCGGCGCGAAGCGCCAAATCGGCGGCTTGCGCATAAGAGGCGATGAGTGCTTCGACTTCTTCCGCCGTTGCTTCGCGTGCGTGTTCGGCTTCGTTGGTGGAAGCGCTGATTTTGTCGAGACCGTCCAAAAGGTCATCAATGGCTTTGGAGCCGCCGTGATGGATTTGCAAAATCGCTTTTGCGCCTTGTTGTTGCAGGATTTGTGCGGTTTCTTTCAGGCTGTCGAGGCAGTGTTCGCCTGTGGCTTCAGGTTGGCCGTGAAAGGCTTTGCCGTCTTTTTGAACCAAAGTGGCGGCAGTGATAAACATGCCCATATCGCCTGCGCGGTTGCTGAGGAAGGTGCGCTCTTGATCGCTGATTAAACCGTCGGCTTGTGAGCCGAAATGGGTCATGGGGGCGACGGCAAGGCGGTTTTTGATGGTTACGCCGTTATTGAGGGTGTATGTTTGAAAGAGTGGGGCGTATTTTGGATTCATGAGATTTTGCTCTTGATAAAGTGAATGGTTGGCAGAGGATTGGGCCATTCGGGAATTTATCAAGTAAATAGGCCGTCTGAAAAGTTTCAGACGGCCTGTTTATTCTTTAAGCTTTAGGATTAAAGATTAGGATTGACGATGATTTTTACTGCGGATTCGTTATTGTGGATCAAGCGCTCGAAGCCTTCGGAAATCAATTCGTCCAGTTTGATGCGTTGGGTAATGAAAGGCTCAAGGTTGATTTTGCCTTCTTCAACCAATTTGATGGTTTCGGCGTGGTCGTTGCAGTAGGCGATAGTGCCGCGCACGTCCAGCTCTTTCATCACAACGCTGTGGACGTTGATAGTAGCGGGGTGGCTCCAAATGGATACGATGACGACTTTCGCAGTCGGACGGCAGGCTTCGACCATGGTGTCCAGCACTTTGTTGACGCTGGTGCATTCGAATGCAACGTCTACGCCTTCGCCGTTGGTCAGTTTTTTCACTTCTTCAACGACATCGACTTCGGATGGGTCGAGGATGTAGTCGGCCACACCGGCTTCGCGTGCTTTGTCTTTACGTGCTTTGCTCAATTCGGTGATGATGACTTTGATGCCTTTGGCTTTCAGTACGGCAGCCAACAGCAAACCGATTGGGCCTGCGCCGCCAACCAATGCGACATCGCCTTCTTTCGCGCCACTGCGTACATAAGCATGGTGGCCGACAGACAGAGGCTCAATCAAAGCAGCTTGGTCCAATGGGATTTTGTCGGAAATAGGGTGTACCCAACGGCGTTTGACGGCGATTTTCTCAGACAAGCCGCCACCGCAGCCACCCAAGCCGATGAAGTTCATGTCTTTGGAGAGATGGTAGTTGCTGCCTTCGCCGGTCGGTACGTCGTCGCGGATGATGTAGGGTTCGACAACAACGTGTTGGCCGACTTTGATGTCGTCCACGCCTTCGCCTACGGCATAAACCACGCCGGAGAACTCGTGACCCATGGTTACAGGGGCTGACTCGCCGGAGATTGGGTGTGGATGGCCGCAAGGCGGAATGAAAATCGGACCTTCCATGAATTCGTGCAGGTCGGTACCGCAGATACCGCACCACGCAACATTAATGCCGACAGTACCCGGAGCTACGGTTGGCTCTGGAATGTCTTCGATGCGGATGTCGCCTTTGTTATAAAAACGTGCTGCTTTCATTGTAACGCTCCTTTTTTAAAGTGGAGGCCGTCTGAAAAAGACGGTCAATTGGGGAAAGGGAAGCAGTGTGGCGTGTGAAATATTTTTATTGATATGTTTTATGTTTGTTATTTTACTACTGACAATATGGAAATGGTTTGTCTTTGCTCAAATTAAAGTTTGTAAATGAAAAAAAAGGCCGTCTGAAATGGATAATCTGTTTTCAGACGGACTTGGCAATAGTTTGAATGCGTTATGGTGTAGGATTATTACTTTTGCCGCGCTTCAGATGCTTTTGGTAGGCGATGACGTAGTCGGCCTTGCTTAAGCCCGCCAATACGCGGATGTGGGCGGCGGCAGATTTAGACATGGATTCCAAGGTATATCCACCCTCCAGCACGGAAACGATACGTCCTTGACAGCTTGCTGTTGCTTGGACGATTTTGTGTGTCAGCCAGGCAAAATCGGCTTCATGCAGGTTCAGACGGCCTGTTTCGTCTTGTTTATGCCCGTCAAAACCTGCCGAAAGCAACACCAACTCGGGGCGGAAGGCCGTGAGCTTGGGCAGCCATTGTTCGCGGATGGTCGTACGGAAGATACGGCTGCCTGTGCCCGGTTTGAGGGGCGTATGCAGCATATTCTTATTGCCGGCGTATTGTTCCGCCTGAGGGAAGGGAAAGATGTCGGTTTCAAACAGGTTGAAAAACATCACGCGCGGATCGTCTTGGAGAATCTCCGCCGTACCATCGCCGAAGTGGACGTCGAAATCGATGATGGCGATGCGTTGCAAGCGGTATTGGGCAATGGCGTGCATCACGCCGACGGCGGTGTTGTTAACGAGGCAGAATCCGCTGGCGCTGTTGCTGTGGGCATGGTGGCCGGGTGGGCGGATGGCGCAAAAAGCATGCCAAGCCTTTTTGTTCATCACCATATCGACTGCTTTAACAACGGCTCCGGCCGCAAAACGGGCGGCTTGGAGTGAGTCGTGGCAGATGACCGTATCGTCATCGATACGATGGATTTTGCCGGGGAGCGGCTGGGCGGCTTCCAACTCGTGCAGATAGTTGCGCGAGTGGACCAATGCCAGCTGCGCATCTTTGATTTCCGGTGCTTCGGTGGTTTGCAGGCGACGCCAAATGCCTTCTTGTTTTAAGGCGGTTTGAATGGCGCTGATGCGTTCGGGCCTGTCGGGATGGTTGGGCCCCGGCTGGTGCTGTAGGAATATCGGATGCGAAATCCATACGGTGCGGGCGTTTTTGCCAAACAAACGGCGTAGGCGGGTGCTGATGCGCCAAAGGATTTTTTTGAACATGGAACAGTATGTGTCGGACAAGTCGTAAAGACTGCTAAATATGGTTAATAAATACGGAAATGCTTGGAAATTTTTCAGACGGCCTTTAGAATAGCTCAATTTTGCAGTCCAACCAATGTGTTTGATTGCAGTGTGCAGTTTTTTACTTAATCTAAAACTTGAAAGAACGGATATATTATGAATCAAGCAGTGGCTCAATTTGCCCCTTTAGTGCTGATCATGGTGGTGTTCTACTTCCTGATTATGCGTCCTCAACAAAAGAAATTCAAAGCGCACCAAGCGATGTTGGCCGCTTTGAAAGTCGGCGATAAAGTCGTTTTGGCGGCAGGATTCAAAGGCCGCGTGACCAAAGTCGGCGAGCAATTCTACACTGTCGACATCGGTCAAGGTGCGAAAATCGAAGTGGAAGTTGAGCGCAACGCGATTGCCGCGAAAGCCGAATAATCCGTTTTTTTGCAAAAAGCCGCCTCATTTTCCGAGCGCGGCTGTTTGCCTTTATAAATAAAGCAAAGGCTTACCATGAACCGTTATCCTTTATGGAAATACCTGCTGATTGCGTTCACGATTGTGGTTGCGGCTGTTTACTCGCTGCCCAACCTTTTCGGTGAAACGCCTGCCGTACAGGTATCGACCAACCGACAAGCCATCGTGATCAACGATCAAACCCAGTCTAAAGTGGATGCCGCGCTGAAACAGGCAGGTATTCAGACTGATGGTATGTTCATCGTCGACAACTCGCTGAAAGTGCGTTTCAAAGATACCGAAACGCAATTGAAAGCGCGCGACGTCATCGAAAATACTTTGGGCGAGGGCTATATTACCGCGCTAAACCTGTTGGCAGACAGTCCTGAGTGGATGGCGAAAATCAAAGCCAATCCGATGTTCCTAGGTCTGGACTTGCGTGGCGGCGTGCATTTCACCATGCAGGTGGACATGAAAGCCGCGATGCAGAAAACGTTTGAACGTTATTCCGGCGATATCCGCCGCGAATTGCGCCGCGAAAAAATCCGTACCGGCACGGTGCATCAGACTGAAAACGGTCTGACCGTGCCTTTGCAAGATGCTGCCGATGTACAAAAAGCCTTGCCTCAGTTGCAAAAATTGTTCCCTGAAGCCACGCTGCTGCCGGATGGCAACAATATCGTGCTGACTTTGTCTGAAGAGGCAATCAATAAAGTACGTTCTGATGCAGTTAAACAAAACATCAATACGTTGCACAACCGTGTGAACGAATTGGGCGTAGCCGAACCGGTTATCCAACAATCCGGCCTTGACCGTATTGTCGTACAGCTGCCGGGCGTGCAAGATACTGCCAAAGCCAAAGACATTATCGGCCGTACCGCGACTTTGGAAGTGCGTATGGTGGAAGACGATCCGATCAAACTGCAAGAAGCGTTGAACGGCAATGTACCGACTGGTTATGAGTTGCTGTCAAGCGGTGGCGATCATCCGGAAACTATCTTGGTCAACAAACAAGTTGAACTGACCGGCGACAACATCAACGATGCGCAACCTAGCTTTGACCAAATGGGCGCGCCTGCCGTGAGCCTGAGCCTGGATAGTGCGGGCGGCAGCATTTTTGGCGAATTGACTTCGGCCAATGTGGGTAAACGTATGGCTATGGTGTTGATCGACCAAGGTAAATCCGAAGTCGTGACCGCGCCTGTCATCCGAGCCGCCATTACCGGCGGCCGCGTGGAGATTTCCGGCAGCATGACGACAGCCGAAGCCAACGATACTTCATTGTTGCTGCGTGCCGGTTCGCTGGCCGCGCCGATGCAGATTGTCGAAGAACGTACCATCGGCCCGTCTTTGGGTAAAGAAAACATTGAAAAAGGTTTCCACTCTACCTTGTGGGGCTTTGCCGCTGTTGCTGCATTCATGGTGATTTACTATCGCTTGATGGGTTTCTTCTCTACCATTGCCTTGAGTACCAATATCTTGTTTTTGGTGGGTATTTTGTCTGCTATGCAGGCAACGCTGACCTTGCCGGGTATTGCCGCGTTGGCATTGACACTGGGTATGGCGATTGACTCCAACGTATTGATTAACGAGCGTATCCGTGAGGAACTGCGTGCCGGTGTCGCACCGCAGCAGGCCATCAACCTCGGTTTCCAACACGCTTGGGCAACCATTGTCGACTCCAACTTGACCTCTCTGATTGCCGGTATCGCTTTGTTGGTCTTCGGTTCCGGCCCGGTACGCGGTTTTGCCGTTGTACACTGTATCGGTATTCTGACCTCGATGTATTCATCTGTGGTCGTGTTCCGTGCTTTGGTTAACCTGTGGTACGGCCGCCGTCGCAAATTGCGGAATATTTCCATTGGTGCGGTATGGAAGCCGAAAGCTGAAATGGCAGAAGGCAAGGAGTAAAACATGGAATTATTTAAAATCAAACGCGATATTCCGTTTATGAGCTACGGCAAACTGACGACCTTTATTTCGTTGGTTACGTTTATCGCCGCCGTGTTCTTTTTGGTAACCAAAGGCCTGAATTTCTCCGTCGAATTTACCGGCGGTACGGTGATGGAAGTCCAATATCAGCAGGGTGTGGATGTGAATAAAACACGCGAACGCCTCGATACGCTGAAAATGGGTGATGTACAGGTTCAGGCATTGGGTACGAACAAACACATCATGATTCGCCTGCCGAACAAAGAAGGCGTAACGTCTGCACAGCTGTCCAACCAAGTAATGGATTTGCTGAAAAAAGACAATCCTGATGTTACCTTGCGCCAAGTCGAATTCATCGGCCCTCAAGTCGGTGAAGAATTGGTTACCAATGGTTTGATGGCATTGGGCTTCGTGGTGGCAGGTATTATTATTTACTTGTCCATGCGTTTTGAGTGGCGTTTTGCAGTATCCGCGATTATTGCGAATATGCACGATATCGTAATTATTCTCGGCTGTTTCGCCTTCTTCCAATGGGAATTCTCATTGACTGTCTTGGCAGGTATTTTGGCAGTTTTGGGTTATTCCGTAAACGAATCCGTGGTGGTGTTTGACCGTATTCGTGAAAACTTCCGTAAGCCGCATATGCGCGGCCACACTGTGCCGGAAGTCATCGACAACGCAATTACCGCGACCATGAGCCGTACCATTATTACCCACGGTTCGACCGAGGCAATGGTTGTTTCTATGCTGGTGTTCGGCGGTGCAGCCTTGCACGGTTTCTCTATGGCGCTGACCATAGGTATCGTGTTCGGTATTTACTCTTCCGTATTGGTTGCCAGCCCGCTCTTGCTGATGTTTGGCTTGAGTCGTGAGAACATTGCTAAAGAAGTGAAGAAAAAAGAAGAAGTTGTAGTTTAATCGCTGCAATACTTCAATAAAGGCCGTCTGAAAATTGTTTGAATCAGTTTTCAGACGGCCTTTTGTATTTAAATTTCAGAATATTTTGTTTTAATGACATGAGTGGGGATAAATGTGAAAGAAAAAGAAAAAATAGGAACAATATAATTTTGTGATGAATCAAGTTTATTGTCTGATATTCCCTTAATTGCTTGTCAGTCCCAACATTTTAAAACATAATACTTTTGCCCCCGATGCTGGAGTTTTACTACAAGTACATGATTTGCAAAAAATCTGTCGGGTGTGCAGACCCTGCCAATCAACCTCAAAAAAGGAAGGCCAAGAATGAAAGTAACCAGTTTCGGCGAAGTGCTGTGGGACGATTTTCCAAACGGGAAGGTATTGGGTGGTGCACCCCTAAATGTTGCTGTCCGTTTGCAGTCTTTGGGTATCGATGCTGCCATCATTAGCCGTCGCGGTGATGATGCCGATGGCGAGGAATTGCTGCGCCAGGTCCAAAGCAAAAACGTCAATACTGATTATTTGCAGGTTTGCCACGAATGCGCGACCAGCTTGGTGAAAGTACACTTGGACAAGTCTGGCAGTGCGTCTTATGAGATTGTCTATCCTTGCGCGTGGGATAGGATTGCGGTTGATGATGCGGCAATCAAACGTGTGGCAGAATCCGATGCTTTCGTTTTTGGCAGCTTGGCAACCCGTGACGAGGTTTCGCGTAAAAGTTTGGCTGTTTTGCTGAAAGAAGCCAAATTCAAAATTTTTGATGTTAATCTGCGTAAGCCGCATTATGATATTGCCCGCTTGCTGGAGACCATGAAACAGTCCAATATGGTCAAACTCAATGATGATGAGCTGTATGAGTTGGCTGCGGCTTACGGTTCTCCTTATCACAGTATCGAACAAAATATCAGCTACCTTGTTAAGCTGACAGGTGTCAAAATCTTGTGTGTGACTTTGGGTAGTCATGGCGCGGTTTTGTATAAGGACGGCGAGTTGTACCGTCATTGCGGTTTCCGCGTCAAAGTGGTGGATACTGTCGGCTCCGGCGACAGCTTTCTTGGTGGTTTGACTTATAAGCTGCTCAATAATGCGCCTCCTCAAGAAGCCATTGCTTTTGCTTGTGCGCTGGGTGCATTGGTGGCTTCACGTCATGGCGCGACGGCGGATATTTCTTTGGAAGAAATTGAAGCGTTTATGAATCCGGCTTGATGCTTCGATAATAGATATAGAAAGGCCGTCTGAAAAACCATTAAATCAGGTTTTTCAGACGGCCTGAGTATTTTCAGGTTTTACCAATAAGTTGTAAAACATTCCAAGTTGGTATTTTTCGGGCCGCTGCCTTCTTCAGTCGGCGAACCAATCATCATCAGGCCAATGATTTTGTCTTTGTCGGCACACTCAAATGCTTCGCGCAACAATGGGCTGTTGACCCACATGCCCGTAATCCAAACATTGTCGAAGCCTTGAGCAGAAGCAGCCAGTTGTAAAGCATAGGCGGCGCAGCCGGCAGTCAGCATTTGTTCCCATTCAGGTTTGGGTTTTGCCACTTCACGGTTCGGCGCGAATGTAACGCCGATAATCATAGGCGCCATGTTGCCGACGCGTTCGGCCTTTTTCATGGCATCATCGCCGAAGTTGAGTTCGGTAACGGTCTTGCTCAAAAGCTCACGGAAACGTTGTAAGCCGGCCTCGCTTTGAATCACAGTAAAGCGGTAAGGGCGCATATTGCCGTGATCAGGTACTTGTGTTGCCGCTTGCAGCATTTGTTCCAGTTGCTCGGCATTGGGTGCCGGAGCAGCCAGTTTTTTGGAAGAACGACGCGTGGTGAGGAGATTTAAGGCATCCATTTTTATTCTTTCTTGTGGATTCGAATGAGAATAATTATATAACAGAACGATAAATAAATCAGCAAAGGACTAAGGCCGTCTGAATTAAGGTTTCAGACGGCCTTTGAGTTTTACAGGATACCGTTGTTTTGTGTATTTTCAGTAATCAGAGCTTTGCTGATTTCGTCGGCGGTGTAGCTCTTACCGTTTCCGAATACAAAGCTGTCGACATTATTGTTGGCAATGTCATGGATGGTCAGGGTGTCGCCTGTATCTTTGATGGTTAAGACCCAATCATCGCCGGTTTTTAACTGTAAATCTTTCAGCGTAATCCCTTCTTTGAAAAGGACTTGGGTATCGCTGCCACCATACGGATTAAAGGTGTCGTTGCCGCTGTTTCTGCCGAACATAATCACCGTACGCTCGGAACCGGGGTCGGTAATGGTATCGTTGCCGCCGGCCGTATCAACGATGTTGATGCCTCGGCCCAAAGTAATGGTTTCATCACTGCGGTTGCCCCTGTATTCGACAACAGAAGTGTAACGCGACAAATCTAAATCGCTGTTGTCGCTATCGGCATGGATGGTGTGGTTGAAGTTGTTGTACACATCCCGGTTGAGTTCCTCAACGGGTTGGCCTGTGTATTGGACGATGTTTGTGTTACCGATCATGTGCGGGATAGACAGTTTGAAGTGGTTGATCAGCTCGCCGGTGCTGTATGAGGTATTGCCGTCAAACTGAAACTCGGAAATCGCACCATAAATGCCGCTTTGGTTTTTGATGGTCAAAACATCATCTGTGCCTTTAATGCGGATATGCCAAGTATCGCCATCCAGCAGGGGATTGGATACAAATTGGTTGCTGTCGGGCATGTCGGCAATCCCGGTTTTGTCGTAACTTTTTTCAACGGTAATTTCAAGGTCATCAGGGGTAATGCCGCCGGTAAATTTTATGATGTTGGCGTTGAGCGTGTGCAGGCCGGCCTCGCTGTCGAAACCGAAGTTGTAGTCGAAAATGGTGTCATGACCGTAACCTTTTCCGAAAACATAGGTATCATTGTGTTCGCCGCCTTCCAGATAATCATTGCCTGAGCCGCCGTCGAGTAAGTCGGCGCCTACATGGGCATAGAGTTTGTCATTGCCGTTGCCACCATAAAGTTTATCGTCGGAAGCGGGTTTGTTGCCGTAATAGGTTGCGCTGTGTTCGCGCAAGATGTCATCGCCGTCGTGGCCATAGAGGGTGTCTTGGCCGTCATTGCCGCCGTTGATTTCATTGTTGTCTGCATTGCCATGCAAGGTATCGTCGCCGTTTGTGCCGACAAATTTAATGGTTTCGTCTTTCAGCGCTTGGAAGGCTTGTTGGAACTGCGCGGCAATATAGGTTTGGTCGTTGAACTGGAAACGGTCGATGGAAATACTGCCATCAGCGCCGATTTGGTTTTGAATCAGGGCTGAACCTTGTTCCGAAGTGATTTCCCAACTTTGGCTGCCATCATCGTTCTGAATGGTCTTCAGGTGGAGCTTGGCATTGTTCAGGCCGTCTGAAAACTTGAGGGTATTGATGCCTTGGTTATCGATAATGGTATCGTTGTCGCCGTAGATATAGGTATCGTTTCCGGCGCCGCCTTTCAGAATGTCTTTACCGTTGCCGCCTACCAAAATGTCGTCGCCTGCATCACCATTGATGATATCGTTACCGTCGCCACCGTCCAGATAATCGTTGCCGTCTCCGCCGTTGAGGTTGTCGTTGCCACCCATGCCGTAAACGGTATCATCACCGCGTCCACTGTTGAGGCGGTTGCGGCCTTCGTTACCGGTCAGGATGTTATTGCTGTTGTTGCCGGCGGCAAAAATATTGGCCGAGCCGGTCAAGGTAACATTTTCGACGTGGGTAGCGGCAGTATGGGAAATGCTGCTGAATACGGTATCTTCGCCGCTGCCAGCTTGTTCAATCACCA
Organism: Neisseria sp. 20925_1_37; assembly: GCF_041433255.1. Classification (NCBI taxonomy): domain Bacteria; kingdom Pseudomonadati; phylum Pseudomonadota; class Betaproteobacteria; order Neisseriales; family Neisseriaceae; genus Neisseria; species Neisseria sp. 20925_1_37. Next base: position 90,702 of record NZ_JAPWBC010000005.1, read on the forward strand.
CGTCTTTTACATCATCAACGTAGTAAGTGTCATTGCCGTCTCCGCCTTCCATAATGTCGGCACCAGCCTTGCCGTCGATAATATCATCGCCGGATGTGCCGATCAGGTGGTCATTGTCATCACTGCCATCGATGGTCTTACCGCTTTCGGTATGCTCTGTCAGGGAAATGTCAAAATATTTGGCAAAGCTGTTTACATCCAGTTTTTGTGTGCCGATGATGAATTGGGAGACTGCCGGTGTTGTACCGTTTTGAGTGTATTGGTTTTTGATGGTTAAAACGGCGTTGCTGTTTTTCACGGCAATCAGCCAGTCATGACCGCCGGTTTCATTGTTTCGGACTTCAACGGTTAAATCGTTAAGGCTCAGATCAGTATGAAAGCGGATGCTGTTATGGCCTTGATTGTCGATGATGGTGTCTTGCTCGCTTTTGGTAGAGAAAAGATAGGTGTCGTCACCTTCTCCACCTTCAAGCACATCGTTGCCTGCTTCGCCGTTGAGGGTGTCATTGCCTGTTTCACCGAAAAGATGGTCGTTGCCTTCGCCGCCGTTGATGAAATCGTTGCCGCCACCGCCGTAAACGATGTCGTCGCCGCGGCCGCTGTTGAGGCGGTTGCGGCCTTCATTGCCGATGAGGATGTTGTTGCTGTTGTTGCCTGCGCCGAAGATGTTGGCTGTACCGGTCAAAACAAGATTTTCAACGTGGTTTGGAAGGGTATAGCTGACGTTGCTGTAAACCGTATCATCTCCACCATTTGGGTTTTCAATGATTGTATCGTCGCTGCGGGTTACATAATAAACGTCATCTCCCGAAGTGCCTGTTGTTGCTTGTGCAAGGGGAGATGGCTGTAATTGCTCTAAATGTCGTAATTCAAATTGAGCATTGCGGATGCGCATTGCTTTTTCGATTGTCATGATATTTTCTTTAGATATTGATGAGAGTAACAAGGAAGTAAACGTATCCGGCATATGGCCGGTATTGCTTAATTTGTATTGTGTTTAGGCTGTATATACTAGTGCCGAAATTTGATAAAAACAACTGGAACGTTAAGATATGACAATATGTAGAGAGCTTTATCAGGCTTAGTTTGCCGTCTATTCTTTTGCCAAATGGCTTTGCCTTGTGCGGCTGTTTTGTTTCTTATATACCACACATCAATTTCAATAGTTTCAAACTATGAATGGTTGTAAAAAGGCCGTCTGAAAAAAAGAAGCAGGTTTCGCATTGCAAAACTTGCTTCTGATTTTTCAGACGGCCTGTCTGATTACAGAGTACGGGCAACTTCGACGATGTCGAAACATTCGAGTTGGTCGCCTTCCATAATCTCGTTGTAGCCTTTGAGCATCAGACCACACTCGAAGCCCATGCGGACTTCTTTGACGTCGTCTTTGTAGCGCTTCAAAGAAGACAGCTCGCCGGTATGGATAACCACGTTGTTGCGGATGAGGCGGACATGGGAATCGCGTTTGACCACACCGTCGGTAACCATACAGCCTGCAATATTGCCGACTTTGGAAACGGAGATAACCTGACGGATTTCGACCGTGCCGGTTACTTGCTCTTTCTCTTCCGGAGAGAGCATACCGCTCATGGCGGCTTTCACATCGTCGATGGCATCGTAAATGATGTTGTAGTAACGGATTTCCACGTTTTCATTCTCAGCCAGTTTGCGTGCGGAAGCATCTGCACGGACGTTAAAGCCGATGATGAATGCGCCGGAAGCGATGGCCAAGTTGACATCAGATTCGGTAATGCCGCCAACGCCGCTGTGCAACACGTTCACTTTCACTTCGTCTGTGGACAGTTTTTTCAGGCTGCCCGCCAAAGCTTCGTAAGAACCTTGTACGTCTGCTTTGATGATGACAGACAAGGATTGGGCTTGGTTTTCGCCCATGTTGTTGAACATGTTTTCCAGTTTCGCTGCCTGTTGTTTGGCCAAGCGTACATCGCGGTATTTGCCTTGACGGAAGAGGGCGATTTCGCGCGCTTTTTTCTCGTCGGCCAATACCATTGCATCTTCGCCTGCGTTCGGTACGTCGGATAAGCCGAGGATTTCGACAGGGATAGAAGGGCCGGCTTCATTGATGGCTTTGCCGTTTTCGTCAACCATTGCACGGATTTTACCGAATGCAGTACCGGCCAGCAGCATATCGCCTTTTTTCAGCGTACCGCTTTGAACCAATAATGTGGCAACTGCGCCGCGGCCTTTGTCCAAACGAGCTTCAACGATGATGCCTTTTGCAGGTGCATCGACTGGGGCAGTCAGTTCCAAAACTTCGGCTTCGAGCAAGACGGCTTCGAGCAATGCATCGATGTTCAGGCCTTTTTTAGCGGAAACGTCGATGAACTGTACATCGCCGCCCCATTCGTCAGGCACGACTTCGTGCGCAGTCAGCTCTTGGCGGATACGTTCTGGGTTGGCGGCTTCTTTATCGATTTTGTTGACGGCAACCACCATCGGTACGCCCGCGGCTTTGGCGTGGGCAATTGCCTCGATGGTTTGCGGCATTACGCCGTCGTCGGCTGCAACCACAAGAATCACGATATCGGTTGCTTTCGCACCGCGCGCGCGCATAGCGGTAAACGCTTCGTGACCCGGAGTATCCAAGAAGGTAATCACGCCGCGTGGGGTTTCAACGTGGTATGCGCCGATGTGTTGGGTAATACCGCCCGCTTCGCCTTGTACCACTTTGGCGCGGCGGATGTAGTCCAGCAGGGAAGTTTTACCGTGGTCAACGTGACCCATTACGGTCACAACCGGAGGACGCGGCAATGCTTCGGCTTCTACTGCTTCAACGCCTTCATCCAAGAATGCTTCAGGGTCGTCGGCGGCAGCAGGTTTACCGATGTGGCCGAGTTCTTCCACCACAATCAGGGCAGTGTCTTGGTCGATGGATTGGTTGATGGTTACCATCATGCCCATTTTCATCAGGGCTTTAACCACTTCGACGCCTTTAACGGCCATTTTGTGTGCCAAATCGGCAACGGTAATGGTTTCAGGTACCAAAACTTCGTGTACGACAGGTTCGGTCGGCGCTTGGAAGGCGTGTTGGTTTGGCTCAAGTTTGAGTTTTTTGCCTTTTTTGCCGCCGCGTACGCGCTCGTCGTCGCCATTGCGAGCATTGTTGCGGTCGCGCCCACCTTTGCCGCCTTTGCCTTTAGCGTTACGGCCTTGGTTTTCTTCATCACGCTCACGACGGTCTTCTTTTTTACCGCGCGCGTTGTGTTCGGATTTGCCTTCGCCGGATGCTGCTTTGGCTTTCTCGGCAGGTTTATTGCGTTCGCCTGATTTGGCTTCTTTAGTAGGTTTTGAGTCTTTCTCGGCCTGTTGTTTTATGGCTTCACGGCGTGCTTGACGCTCTTGTTTTTCTTTCAACAAGGCTTCTTGATGTGCACGCAGGGCGGCGGCACGACGGGCTTCTTCATCGCGTTGAGCCTGTTCTTCCTTGCTGACAACAGGTTGCGGTACGGCAGGAGCGGCAGGTTTGGCTGCCTTTTTCGCTTCTTTGCCTTTGCCGCCTTTGTCTTGTTTGGCTTTGGCAGGTTTCTTGGCTTCGGCTGTTTTTTCAGCTTTAACGGATCTTTCAGACGGCTTGTTGTCTGCTTTAGCCTCAACTTTTGCTTCGGCCTTAGCTTCTACGGCTTCAACCGGTTTGGCTTCTTCTTTTTGGGCTTCGGCAGGTTTGCCTTCCGCTTTTGGTGCGGCTTTGGCGGCTTTCAGTCTGGCTGCTTCGGCCTCTGCTTTGGCACGGGCTTCGGCTTTTGCGGCAGCTTCTGCTTCAGCTTTGGCTTTTTCTTCGGCAGCTTGGGCGGCTGCTTTTTCTGCTTCGGCTTTTTGGTTTTCCGCTGCTACTTTGGCTTTGGCTTCCGCTGCCAATTCTTCGGAAGAAGGAATAGTAACGGCACGGCTGCGGCGGCGTGTTTCCACTTTTACGCCGTCAACGGTGCTGACTTCGGTTTTTTTGCGGCGGATGCTGATGGTGCCGCTGTTGCTGCCGTTTTTCTTTTGCAGGTAAGCGGTCAGCAATTGTTTGTCGTCAGTGGTTATGCTGTCATTGCCGCTGTTTTTATTGACCCCGGCTTCTTTCAATTGTTTAAGCAAATCATCGACGGGGCGGTTTAGTTCGGCGGCAAATTGCGCTACGGTTGTATTACTCATTCAGTACCCCCTTAGTTGTTTTCTTCAGTAAACCAGTGTTCGCGTGCAGCCAAAATCACTTTTTTGGCTTCTTCTTCGTCAACACCGGTAATTTCGACCAATTCGTCAACAGACAATTCGGCCAGATCATCGCGTTGGGTAACGCCGGCTTCGGCCAGTTTGCGCAACATGTCGGAATCTACGCCGTCCAAATTGCGCATGTCTTCAGACACTTCACCCAGTTTTTCTTCTGCGGCGATGGTCATGGTCAGGATGGCGTCGCGTGCGCGGTTGCGCAGGGTTTCAACGATTTCTTCGTCAAAGCCTTCGATGGCGAGCAATTCTGCCGCCGGAACGTAAGCCACTTCTTCCAATGTGGCAAAACCTTCTTCAACCAAAATATCGGCGGTTTCGTCGTCGATGTTCAAGTGGGTAGTGAAGAGGTTGCGGATAACGGCGTCTTCGGCGGCATTGCGCTCGTCGGCTTCTTCAACGGTCATGATGTTCAGCTGCCAGCCGGTCAGGATGGAAGCCAGACGGACGTTTTGACCGCCGCGGCCGATGGCCAGCGCCAGTTGGTTTTCATCAACAATCACGTCAACGGCGTGTTTGTCTTCGTCAATCACGATGCGGCTCACTTCGGCAGGAGACAGCGCGTTCATCACGAATTGGGCTGGCTCGGGAGACCACAAAACGATGTCGATGCGTTCGCCGGACAATTCGTTGCTCACGGCGTTGACACGCGAACCGCGCACGCCGATACAGGTACCTTGCGGATCGATGCGTTGGTCGTTGGCTTTAACGGCAACTTTGGCGCGTTGGCCGGGGTCGCGTGCTACTTCGCGGATTTCCAACAGGCCGTCTGCAATTTCAGGCACTTCGTTGGCGTAGAGTTTGGCCAAGAAGTCGCCGCTGGTACGGCTCAAAATGACTTGTTTGCGGCCGGTATTGCCGATTTCGTCCACACGCAGGAAGAGGGCGCGGATGCGGTCGCCGCTGCGGAAGTTTTCGCGCGGAATCATTTCTTCGCGCGGAATCAGGGCGTCAAGTTTGCCTGCGACGACTTCAACGATGATGCCGTGGCGCTCGACGCGTTTTACCGTACCGGAAACGATGTCTTCTTTAGAAGCGAGGAACTCGTTCAGGTTTTGCTCGCGCTCCGCATCACGGATGCGTTGCAGAATGATTTGTTTGGCGGTTTGCGCGGCTTGGCGGCCGAAGCCTTCGTTTGGCAGCTGCTCTTCGTAGTATTCGCCGATTTGGATGGTGGTGCCGGGGATTTCTTCTTGGATTTCCTCGATGGTTTTTTCTACGTCGGGGTAGGTGTAGTCTTCATCGGCAACAATCAGCCAGCGACGGAAGGTTTGGTATTCGCCAGTATCGCGGTCGATTTCGACGCGCACGTCCATGTGCTCGCGGTCGGCTTTTTTCTTGGCGGCAGTAGAGAGGGCGAATTCAAGGGCTTTGAATACGACTTCCGTTTCAACGTTTTTTTCACTTGCCAGCGCTTCGGCCAGCTGTAACATTTCGCGACTCATTTTCTAGAATCTCCAAGTAATCGGTTTTTAAAATTTAAATTCGGGGCGCAAACGGGCTTTGTCGATATTGCTCAATTCGATTTGGGCAGTTTTGCCGTCGAAAGAGACGGTAACGATGTCGTTTTCGCAAGATTCGATACGGCCGATGAAGTTTTTCTGACCATCAATCGGCAGGCGTGTTTTGATTTTGGCGTTCTGGCCGGCAAAGCGTACGAAGTCGGCGGCTTTTTTCAACGGACGGTCAAGGCCCGGGCTGGAGATTTCCAAACGTTTGTAGTCGATGTCTTCAACCATAAACACGCGGCTCAGATGGTTGCTGACAGTGGCGCAGTCTTCGACGGTGATGCCGCCTTCTTTATCGATGAAAACGCGCAAATCGCCTTGTGCGGTCAGTTCGAAATCGACCAGCTCGTAGCCCAAGCCGGGCAGGGTTTTATCAAGAATGCTTTGAATATCCATGCTTCTCCAGAAGTACATAAACAAAAAAATGGCCGCGCGGCCATTTTTCGTGTGATTTGAAAAATTGGCCTATTATAACTGTTTTCAAGATAAAAGAAAAGTGTTGATTTGGCGTGGATTTTTTGAAGTGATTGCTTAAATGTAAAGGATAGGGTTGAGGCCGTCTGAAAAGGAAATTGTTGACAAATTTTGGTGTGGTGTTTCTTAAATTATTTTTTAAAACAAATAATTGGTGTTGCTTTGTTTTCAGACCGCTTTGAATTTCCTAATTTTTCGTGCTTGCACAATGTGCAAGGCGGTTCTACAATTTCTTCATACCCACCGAATAAGAAAGAAGGCAGCCATGTCCGCACACCCGATTTACAATTTTTCCGCAGGTCCTGCCGTATTGCCGGAAGCGGTATTGCGTACCGCGCAACAGGAGATGCTCGACTACAACGGCACGGGTTTCCCCGTGATGGCGATGAGCCACCGTTCGGATATGTTTTTGAGTATTCTGCATCATGCCGAACAAGACTTGCGCCAGCTTTTAAATATTCCGTCCAATTATAAAATCCTGTTTTTACAGGGCGGTGCGACCACGCAATTCAATATGGTGGCCATGAATTTGGCGCACGGTTTTGCGACTGCCGATGCGGTGGTAACGGGCAACTGGAGCCGTATTGCCTATGAGCAGATGAGCCGTTTGAGCAATGCCGAAATCCGTTTGGCTGCGCATGGCGGCGAGCAATATGCCTATAAAAACCTTCCTGTGGTTGAGGATTGGGATGTCAACCCGAATTCTGCGTTTGTTCATTTTGCGATTAATGAAACCGTAAACGGCTTGCAGTATCAAAACGTCCCCAAACTTTCAGACGGCCTGCCGCCGCTGGTGTGCGATATGTCGAGCGAGATTTTGTCGCGTGAGTTTGATGTATCCGATTACGGCTTAATTTATGCCGGCGCGCAAAAAAATATCGGCCCTGCCGGTGCGACAGTGGTCATTATCCGCGAGGATTTGCTGGAGCGTTGTCCGAACGATATTCCTGATGTGTTCAACTACCGTTCGCACATCAACCGCGACGGTATGTACAACACGCCGTCCACTTATGCGATTTATATGTCGGGCTTGGTGTTCCGCTGGCTGCAAACGCAGGGCGGTGTGAAAAAAATTGAAGCGGTCAATCGAATAAAGGCGCAAACCTTGTATGAGACGATAGACGGCAGCGGCGGTTTTTACATTAACGATATCCATCCTGATGCGCGCTCCAAAATGAACGTGGTCTTCAAAACCGCAAGCGAAGACTTGGACCGCCGCTTTGTGTTGGAAGCCGAGTTACAGGGCTTGTGCCTGCTCAAGGGTTATAAAACCGTCGGCGGTATGCGTGCCAGCATTTACAATGCGATGCCGCTTGAAGGTGTGAACGCGTTAGCCGACTTTATGAAAGATTTCCAACGACGTTATGGTTAAGACTTAAGATCAAAAGGCCGTCTGAAACTGGGTTTCAGACGGCCTTTTGATTTGAACAAGCCTTATTCGGTGACTTCTTCAGTGATGCTGTCGCGGTAAATAGTGCTGCTGTCGTAAGTCGGAACAGGAGGCGGCAGCAGGTTGTTGAGGGTCAGCGCGGACGGGTTCAGCGTAGGGTAGCCGCTGAAGGTGACGGAATAACCGCCGTTGCCGGTACTGCGGACTTTGGCATGCGCGCCCAACGGGAAAGTGGTTTTGTTGGTGATGTGGCCGAATGGGAAGCCGGTCAACACAGGAATCTTGGCAGTACGCGAAATGTGGTTGACGACGGCGGAGAAATCGTAGCTGGAGTCGTACACGTCGCGGATGGTACCCATGCGGAAATCGCCGAAGATGATGGCGCGTTGTTTTTGTAAAACACCTGACAGATAAAGCGTGTTGAGCATGCGCTCGATGCGGTAGGGTTGCTCGCTGACGTCTTCGATAAAGAGGATGCCGCCTTGAATATCAGGCATATAAGGCGTACCGGCAAGGGAGGCGAGAACGCTCAGGTTGCCGCCCCACAATGTGCCTTCGACGTTGACATCGGCGCGTTGGATGGTCGGAACATCAACGATGTTGACGTTGTTGGTCGTGCCGCGGATGAAAGAATCCATGGTAAAGACGCTGGGGTCAGCTTTGCCGAATTCGCTGTACACCATTGGGCCGGCAAAGCTCATCATATTGCCTTTGGCCAACAGGGCGAGTTGGACGGCGCAAACGTCGCTGAAGCCGAAGAACAATGTGCCGCGTTCGCGCATTCTGGCACCGAGTGAGGCGAAGTCGATTTGCGGCAGGATACGTGCCGCGCCGTAGCCGCCGCGCAGACCCATCAAGACTTTAGGCGTTTCGACGCGGCCGCCGGCAACGTCTTGGAAGTCGGCGGCGCGTTGGGCGTCGCTGCCGGCAAAGCGTTGGTAACGGCGGCTGCCTGCCTGTTGGTTGGTCACGGTAAAGCCTGCATTGTAGAGGCGGGTCAGGCCGGTGGTCACGCGGTTGGGGTCTTCGGCGAAGCCTGACGGCGCAACAACGCGCAGGAGGTTGTCGCCGGAACGTGGCGGATGGGGTTGCTTAGGTTGCACGGTTTGGGCTTTCGCGGTGGTGGAAGTGGTTTTGGTTTGCGGCGTGGTGGTCGTGCCTGTACCGCAGGCTTGCAACAACCCTGCGCCTGCCGCGGCAGAGCAGGTGCGCAGGAAATGGCGGCGCGTGGTGGAAGTCATTGAGGTTTTCCTTTCGTTATATGTTCAGACGGCCTGAACTTGGCGTGTCGGACCTTACAGGCCGTCTGAAAGTTTAAGCGATTAAGTTTTTGATTTGTTGCGGCCAATTTTCGGGCAGGGTCATGCCGTGTTCGCGTACGGACGCGGCCCAAATCGGCGCAGGAAAGTTGGCGTCGTTTTCAAAGCGGGCGATGACGTGCCAATGCAGATGGGGCACAACATTGCCGAGGCTGGCCAGATTGATTTTGGCCGGGCGGAAGACTTGGCGCATTGCGGCTTCAACCTGATACACCATTTCCATGATTTCGTTGCGTTCGGCAGGGGAAAGGTCGGTCATCTCGGAAACATGGTCATTCCAAATAACGCGGCAGAATGCCGGTGCGCCGGCTTCGTTGTGAACGGCGATAACGCGCAGGTTTGGCGTTTGCAGCAAAATATCTTCGTTGTCGGCAGTGCAGATGGGGCAGGTCATGGGTTTTTCTTTCTCAGTCTGAATAGGAATCGGATGATTTCAATCAGGATTTTTAGAACGAGGTAAATGGCAGTCAGTGTGATGAATGTGAAAAACCACGGTTTAGGTATAAACCACCAAAATAAATAGGCGGGCGTGATTAAGTCGTCACATTCTTCGGCACTCTCAATGTGATCGCACAATCCAAAGTTAAAATAATCATAGACATCATGAAAGGGCGAATAGGCGAACATAAGTGCTCTTGGCGTCACACAAATCAATGCAATGATAGCAATCCAAAAGAATGGTTTGAGATATTTGAGTACAGTCATGGGTGAAGTGTTATGCAAATTTTGCCACCCCTTGATTGGCGAGCTCGTCGGCTTTTTCGTTTTCAGGGTGTCCGGCATGGCCTTTTACCCACGTCCAGTGGACATCGTGCTGTTGAACCAAACTATCCAGCTCTTTCCATAAATCGTCGTTTTTGACCGGTTTTTTGGCGGCGGTTTTCCAGCCGTTTTTTTTCCAGCCGTGTATCCAGCTTTCCATGCCGTTTTTGACATATTGCGAGTCGGTGCAGATGACGACTTGGCAGCGTCGTTTTAGGGACTTCAGGCCTTCGATGACGGCGGTCAGCTCCATGCGGTTGTTGGTGGTTTCGGCTTCGCCGCCGAACAGTTCTTTTTCGTGTGTGCCGTAGCGCATAAATACCCCCCAGCCGCCTGCGCCGGGGTTGCCTTTGCATGCGCCGTCTGTGTAGAGGTAAACGGGTTTATCCATGGGCATGTCTTTGTCGAATAAGGCGGTATCATAACATAAGGCCGTCTGAAATATCGGCAAATACGGTTTGCGCGTGTAAAATACCCTGTACTTATTACTCGTTAAGTGGTGCAGGATTAGCGTTAGTTAAGGCTAGAGGAATATCGAAATCCAAAACTATAAATGCGGTTAATTAATCGGAAGATATGGCTAATCTAGGAGGAGATCGAAATAAAGGATTGAATGAAAGGATTTCTAATCGCCAAAAAGATCATTACATCAACGAGCAAGCAAATAAATACGAATTCGAAAAATGGAAAGGTCATGTGGGAATTGACTACACCTAGTGATAGATTATAAGGGACCTAAAGTAACAGTTTACCCGCTAATGAAATATGAGCTAATTATGGATTTTAAGTTTTATTGGTATATATCGTCTGCATGGAAGGATGGGGTTTTGAGACCTCGTTGCTCAATGTTGAATGTAGATGAGGCTTTAAATATAGTTAATTTTTTGATTGATGATGAAGGATTAGGTATAAGCCATTTGCAAAAGTGGATAAAAAATGGTCTTGAAGAGATTGATAAAATATCTAAAAAAGAAATTCTTGAATATGATATGTGGGGGCAAACTTTAGGCGCACTAATTTTGTTAGATAAAGTAACTATTTATTGGGGTGATGAAGAGTACCCTGATGATTATCTTGAGTTTGAGCAATTTAAAACCATTTTAACTAATTGGTATAATTTCTTAATATCTGAACCCAATATAAGTAATGAAGTTTATTTTTCAGTGTAGATTAGAGGTATTTTATGACAGTCATGATCGGTGGCCATTCCGCCTTAGGCAATATACGTGTTGATCGGATATTATATACTTATCCAAATGGCGTATATCTTGCACAAATTTCCGCTTTTGATAGTGAAACTAATCAATATATGACTAAAACTAACAATAATGGGGAGACCTTGATGTTTCCTCAAACGTGGACGGCAGATCGTATCAAAGTGGAAATTAATTCTGCTTATATGAATCAAGTAGATGATTTAGATTCTATTCGTAAAGCTGAAGGTATGTGGGTTGGCATTTCAAATTCAGGCGTACGTGTAGAAGGTTATACCTATCCTGTCGTCACGGCTTTCCCAAGTGCTGAACAGGAGTAAAGATGAAACTTATTTTTACGTATATTCAACATAAAGGGCATATTATTCCGGCTTGCTATTTGGAAGAAAATCACCAATTAAATCCATTAACCGGCTATTTGAATGATCCAATGGGTGGTCCAAATTATTTCTCTTTTTTGGATCATTCATTGTCAATCTTAACAGATGAGACGATTCAAGAAGCGGATATTTCTTCCAATACTTGGGGTGTTGAGGTGATGAACGATCAAGTGAATTTTTATTTTCTCTTTGCTCAAGAAGAGGAATCACTTTATCTCACTTTGCCTCGTGGAGTTATGGTTGATGTGTTAAGGTTATGGCTGATTTTCCGAAGCCAAGAACCTGAAGAAGGCTTAATACAGCGCTTAGAGTTCTAGATTGGAAAGATGGTCAATTATCAAAGAGTTTTAAAATATCTCAAAATTGCCTGCACTTTATTGCCATTCAGAAAGCCTTGGCAGAAGCCGTGTTGAAACCGTCAAAATAGAAAGGAAATATGATGAGCGAACAGCAAGAATTGTTTTGTTACAAACAGATGCCGGTGTGGACGGCGGACGAAATTCCCGAAGCCTTGTTGTCCAAACACAATACCGCCGCCGGTACTTGGGGCTGCCTCAATGTCCTCCAAGGCCGTCTGAACTTCAATGAAGTGGACGAGGCGGGCAATGTTACGGCCACGCACGAGCTGACGCCTGAAAGCGATGATTGGATTATCCATCCGCAAGCATGGCACTTTATCGCGCCGCAAACGCAAGATACGGAAATCCAACTGTCGTTTTACTGCGAGGCGGCGGACTATTTCAATAAGAAATACGGCATGAGTGCGACACATTCGGCCGTCCGTGCCGCCGAAGGCATCGTGCCCGTCGGCAAGGTTTTGGATATGGGCTGCGGTCAGGGCCGTAATGCGCTGTATTTAGGTTTGAAAGGTTTTGACGTTACCGCTGTCGATAATAATCCCCATGCGGTTCAAAACGTGGAAGAGCTGGCGCGTATCGAAGAGTTGAATGTCCGCGCGTTTGAATACGACCTCAACGCCGCCAATATTCAGGAAAACTTCGATTATATGGTGGCGACCGTGGTGTTTATGTTCTTGATGCCGCGTTACGTTCCTGACGTGATTGCCAACATGAAGGAACATACCAACCCCGGCGGCTACAACCTGATCGTGTCTGCGATGGATACGGAAGATTTCCCTTGCCCGATGCCATTCCCGTTCAAGTTTGGCAAGGGCGAGTTGCGCGAATACTATAAGGATTGGGAATTGGTGGAATACAAGGAAGAGCTGGGATCGATGCACGCGAAAGACGAATTCGGCAATCCGATTCAGTTTAAATTCGTCACCATGCTGGCGAAGAAACCGCAATAAAGGTTTTGCCGTCAAAAGGCCGTCTGAATTCAGTTTTCAGACGGCCTTTGTCGTCATCAATCGACAATCCTTTTGCCCAAAATCACGACGTCTGCCAACATGGTGTCCAAATCGCAGACTTGCGGCAGCCGCCCCCATTCTTCAAATCCGAAACGGTGAAACAGGTTTAGGCTCGGATAGTTGTGGCCGAACACAAGCGCGATGACGTTGTGGATGCCTAAGGACGGCGCGCGTTCGAGCATATGCCGCAACAGGATTTTGCCCACGCCTGCGCCGCGCATATCGTGGCGGACATAAATGCTGACTTCCGCGCTGATGTGGTAGGCGTAGCGCGGATGGTAGTCGCTGAAACTGCCCCAGGCCAATACGGTGCCGTCGGTATCGTAAAGGGCGTAGATCGGGCGTTTGTCCGTGTGTGCGGCAAACCACATTTCGCGTTCGGCAACCGTGGTCGGCGACAAATCGGCGGTGGATTGGCGCGTGGCCACGGTGTTGTTGTAAATATCGACGATGGCGGGCAAGTCTTGGCGCAGGGCAGGGCGGATGGTGTATTGCATTTCAGACGGCCTGTTATTGAATCAGTTTGGAGATAGTCTTAAAGGCCGGATGTTTGGCATCGCCGAGCAGTTGGAACAAAATACTTTCGACATTGGAAACGGTAATGCCCTGACGGCTCAGTTGCGCCAAACCATTGTCGCGGTTGGCCGTTGTGCGCGAGGCGGTGCATTCAAAAGGCAGGGATACGGCGTAACCTTGCGCTTTCAAATCCAAGGCCGTCTGAAGCATACAGATATGCGCTTCCGCTCCAATTAAAATAACGTTTTTGATGTCGTTTTTGCGTAAGATTTCCTGAATTTCAGGTAAAAACGCCGAGAATCGGGTTTTCTCGACAACAGGCGTGCCTTCGGGCAACAGCAGCGATACGGCGGATACGGTGTTGCCCAAACCTTTCGGATATTGTTCGGTTACGGCAAAGGGTACGTCCAAAGCCGTCAAGCCTTGAATCAGCAGGCGGCAGCGTTCCAACATTTCGTCCGCGCCTGAGAGGGCGGGCAGCAGGCGTTCTTGAATATCGACAATCAGACAAAGCGTATTTTTGGGGTTCATGGCTTTTCCTTTCAGACGGCCTTTACAGCAAAATCGTTGAATCAGAATGCAATCATATAACAAGCTGCTGGAAAAGTATTGCAGCTTGCCCTGTTTTAAAGCCTGAAATTCTTTTAAAATACCGCCTGATTTGAATTGATAGAGACCGACAACATGAATTTATACCAAACCGTCGAACGTGAAGCCCAAGCAGCCTTTGCCGCTGCCGGTTTGTCCGACAGCCCCGTCGTATTGCAGGCGGCGAAAAATCCCGACTTCGGCGATTTCCAAATCAACGGCGTAATGGGTGCGGCGAAAAAAGCCAAACAAAATCCGCGCGAGTTGGCGCAAAAAGTGGCCGAAGCATTGGCTGACAATGCCGTGATTGAAAGCGCGGAAGTCGCTGGCCCGGGCTTTATCAACCTGCGCCTACGTCCTGAATTCCTCGTCCAAAACATTCAGACGGCCTTGAACGACGCGCGTTTCGGCATAGCAAAAACCGACAAACCGCAAACCGTCGTCATCGACTATTCTTCGCCTAATCTGGCCAAAGAAATGCACGTCGGCCACCTGCGTTCCAGCATCATCGGCGACAGCATTTCGCGTGTGTTGGAATTTATGGGCAACACTGTCGTCCGTCAAAACCACGTCGGCGACTGGGGTACGCAGTTTGGCATGTTGGTCGCTTATTTGGTTGAGCAGCAAAAAGACAATGCCGCGTTTGAGCTGGCGGATTTGGAGCAGTTTTACCGCGCCGCCAAAGTGCGCTTTGACGAAGATCCTGCCTTCGCCGACACCGCACGCGAATACGTTGTGAAGCTGCAAGGCGGCGATGAAACCGTATTGGCATTGTGGAAACAGTTTGTCGATATTTCGCTCTCGCACGCCCAAGCCGTTTATGACACGCTGGGCTTGAAACTGCGCCCTGAAGACGTGGCAGGCGAATCTAAATACAACGACGATTTGCAGCCTGTGGTCGATGATTTGGTCGAAAAAGGTTTGGCAGTCGAAGACGACGGCGCGAAAGTCGTGTTCTTGGACGAGTTCAAAAACAAAGACGGCGAACCTGCCGCATTTATCGTGCAAAAACAAGGCGGCGGCTTCCTTTATGCTTCCACCGACTTGGCGTGTTTGCGCTACCGCGTCGGCACGCTTCATGCCGACCGCCTGCTGTACGTCGTCGACCACCGCCAAGCCCTGCACTTTGAGCAACTCTTTACCACTTCCCGCAAAGCAGGCTATCTGCCGGAAGATGTAAAAGCCGAGTTTATCGGCTTCGGCACCATGATGGGCAAAGACGGCAAACCGTTCAAAACGCGCAGTGGCGACACAGTAAAACTGGTTGACCTGCTGACCGAAGCCGTTGAACGCGCCACTGCTTTGGTGAAAGAGAAAAATCCTGAATTGGGCACAGACGAAGCAGGAAAAATTGGCAAAACCGTCGGCATCGGCGCAGTCAAATATGCTGATTTGAGCAAAAACCGCACCAGCGATTATGTGTTCGATTGGGACGCCATGCTCTCGTTTGAGGGCAACACCGCCCCCTATCTGCAATATGCCTACACACGCGTACAAAGCGTGTTCCGCAAAGCAGGCGAATGGGACGCAACCGCGCCAACTGTTTTGACCGAACCTTTGGAAAAACAACTGGCCGCCGAGTTGCTGAAATTTGAAGACGTATTGCAAAGCGTGGCAGATACCACGTATCCGCACTACCTCGCTGCCTACCTCTATCAAATCGCTACCTTGTTCAGCCGCTTCTATGAGGCCTGCCCAATCCTGAAATCAGAAGGTGCAACTCGTAACAGCCGCCTGCAACTGGCGAAGCTGACCGGCGACACGCTGAAACAAGGCTTGGAGTTGTTGGGCATTGATGTATTGAGTGTTATGTAAGTTTTTGAATAAAAACGATGAAAGGCCGTCTGAAGCTTTGTAGATTACAAGGTTTCAGACGGCCTTTTTTATGCTTTGAAAAATATTGTGATACCGTTGATTTTGAGCCTAAGCAGCTTTGAATTTGCTTAGGTAATGTGTTCAGACGGCCTTGTCTTTATTTCAAATTGCTTGCCAACAACCAAGCCTGTGCTTCGGCAGCGTCGCTGAAATATTTGGGATGTTGGTTGGTCAGGAGGCTGGAAAGGCGCGCGCCGAGTTTGATCCAAATGTCGTCGGTAATGACGGCAACGCGGCCAAAGTCGGTTTCATGTTGGTTGAGGAATTTGATTTGTTCGACCGCCATATCGATGGTGAAGTCTTTCAGCATGGATAAATCCAGCAGGATGTCGGGCAGATGGATTTTTTGTTTTGCGGCCAATAAGGCTTCTTCCAATTGGCGGAAATCGTCCAAAGTGAACTCGTTGTACAGCGCTACGTTTAAGCCGTAAGATTGTTCGCGGATGGAAATCATGGTGTTCTCCTTGTTAAATTATTGCTTCATCAGAAATTTTTTGATTGAGGCCGGAGTAAAACTGCTGAACACGCCGCCTGCAACAATGATAACCATGCCGGCGGCTTCCTGCCAAGTGATTTTATCGCCGAAAAGCAGTATGCCGGATAGGGCGGAGAAAACGACGGTCAGATAGGAAAGCGAGGCAACGGTAAATTTCTTGCCGACCTTGTAGGCGCGGGTCATGGCTAGTTGGGCAATCATGGCGGAGATGCCGATGCTGGCCAGATAGGGTAGGGAAGAGATGGTCAGCGGATGCCAGCCTGTGATGGTGCTCCAGACTGCGCCCATAATCAGGCCGGTAAGCGAGAGGTAAAACACCACGCGCCAGCCCGGTTCGCCCAAAAGCGAGAGCTCGCGCACCTGCAAATATGCCCAGCCCGACATGGCGCCTCCTGCCAAACTGACCAGTGCGGCAAATTCCTGTCCGCCTTGAAAAGATGGGTTGAGTAAGAGGATAACGCCGATAAAGCCCATAACCAAAATGGCTTGGGTATAAAGCGTAATTCTTTCTTTTAAAATGAAAAATGAAAAAATGGCCAGCCAGATGGAGGACGTGTAGTTGAGCGTGACGCCTGTTGCCAGCGGCAGGTGCATGACGGAATAAAACGTGCACATCATGGCAAGCGTGCCGATGACGCTGCGGTTGAGATGGGTTTTCCAATGCGGTGTGGAAAACGTGTTGCCTTGCGCTTTGGCCATGATGCCTAAGAACAGGGTGGAGACCAGCATGCGCCAAAAGACCAGCTCGCCGCTGGAAAAGCCGAAATGTGTAGAGGCGGCTTTGACGGAGAGGTTCATGACGGTAAAGCCGAGCGCGGCAATAACCATCCATGCCGAGCCGAGCGGATCTTTTCTGACGGTTTCCATTTGATGGGTGTGTAAAGCGGTTTTATTAATAAGAAAATATTATACAGGTCAATCAGGCCGTCTGAACAATATCGTTGGGTTTCAGACGGCCTTTTTATTAGAAATAAGAATTATTATTGAATAATGAAATGGTTTTTTATAGAATGGGGGTTCTGTTTTTAAGAAAGGCTTGTCATGAAAGTTTCCAATATTTCTGCCGTATTGCTGTCCGCTTTGTTTTCCGTTGCCGTTTCTGCCGCGCCTTTGGGAGAGGTTTCTTCCGAAAACGGTAAGATTTTCAGCGGCGAAAATTACATGGTTGTTAAGAAAGACATGAAGAAAGGGGAGCAGATCAAGCCGCACGATCATCCGGGTTTTAAAACGTTGATTTTTGCCGTTGGAAAAGGAAGCTTTGACGTGACGCTGAATCAGACTGAAAAACATACGGTCGGCGCAGGATCGGTGTTGCGATTTGGCGGCGATGTCGTGATTGAGGCCGTTGCAACTGAAGATGCGGATGTGGCAATTACGTTGATTAAGTAAGCCGATAGATGATAAAAGGCCGTCTGAAGATGATGTTTCAGACGGCCTTGTTTATTCGGTCAATCATTGCCATTAAGCGCAAATCAAATAGATGAAGCCGGAGCCGAAGATATCTGCCAAGGCGTGAATCAGGAAAAACGGCAGCAGGTTTTTGACTTTGTATTTGTAGAAGAAGTAGTACATCAAGCCGAAAACAACTCCGATAACGGTCGCCCAAAGCATACCTTGGTAAGTATGGAAGGAGATGCGCACCAAGGTCGAGTAGGCCAATGCCTGCCATTTGTATTTGTCTTCCACGCAGGTTAAAAGGCCGAGGAAGCAGAATTCCTCATAAAAGCCGTTTAAAAGGCCGTAGAGGATGGCCATCGGCGCAAGGGCGGCGAATTTGTCAAAAATGGATAATGGTTTGATGTATTGGAAGATTTCAGTGGTAAAGTAATTGTAGCCGCCACTTAATGAAGTTACCGCATCGGCGGTCAGACCCATCAGGATAAAAATCACAGGCGTCCAAAACAATACGCCTAAATTAAAGCGAATCGGCAACTGTTTGAAGTCGAAACGGCGGATAATGAGGTAGATCAGAGCAATAGCAAGCAGAGTCAACTGCAGGCTCATGTTTTCCGAATAAGCCACGCCGGTTACCGCAGTATCGCGCACTTCTTCGGCAACAGCGGCTGTTTCCACTTGCGGCATCAGGCTGGCGATATAAAGTTGGGTAGAACGGTAGGCAAATTGACCGAACAGGATAGCAGTCACAATCAGCATGTCAAACCAGCGCAGATGGCGCAAAGGCTCTTTAGGGCGGATAGCGGCGAGTATGCTCATATTCTCCTCTTTGCTCTAATAAATAGCGGTGCGCAATAGTTACATAAACATACAAAAATCGTCAACAATTATCACAATAAAACATGAATTAAAAAACAGACCGTTTCAGACGGCCTGATGAAACCCAATGAGATAAATATATAGAGTCTCTGAGATAATTGGGATTATTTTGGATGGAGCGGGATTTGGTGGGATTGGTTTTGTGAAAAGTAGTTTCATAGAGTGCAATAAAAAGACGAGTATAATTTGCTCGTCTTTTTTTGTTTACAGGCCTGAGCTGAGTGACTCGATTGCAATATCAAGGATGCGTTTATCTGCTCCGTTTTGAAGTTGACCACTGCCGTTGATTGGTAGATAGGGTCGGGCTGGAAGTTGGACGCTATGGTTTCTGCCTGCGGAGCCACCCAAGTGGTGGATTGCCGCATATGGTTTGTTGCTTCCGATACGTGCAAAGTCGTTGCCTACTTGTGTGGAGATGCTGGCTGCAAGTTGGCCGGTCAGTTGCAGAGTCTGCCCGCCTTGAGCTGCGCGTTGGCTTTGTTTCCATCTGTTGCCACCGAAACTTTCGCTTTCGAAGTTTTCTTCGGTTAATGAAGTCATTTCGGTCGCGATGGCTTTCATCATTTTGCGCGGATGGCTTACGTTTTGTAGAAGCTGGCTCAAGCCGCGATCTAGTGATGAAGTATCAAGATTAATTTCAAGCATATCTAACCTTTGATTAATTTTAATACCCATGCCAAATCGACAGCAGATAATGAGGATTTGAATTTGCTGTTGGTCATCATGGTTTTTAAGGCTACGCGTGCAATATCGGGATGAACGGATTGTGCTTTCTGGACGGCTACGGAAGCCATTCGCGAGAGCATGGCTTTTCCTTGGTTGGCATTGAAGCCTGCGCTAGGGGCGACAAACTTTCCGTCAATCCGCAAGCCGGTGCGTTGGGCGTAGCGGGCTTCTCCGGTGTATTCGTTGCTACCGATGTCGACGGTTTGAGTCTCAAGTGTCGGACTGGGTAAGGCACGGCTTTCGCCTGCGGCGCGTGATAATGGACGCACGCGGCAGCGGCAGCGGAAATCTAACGGCGGATACATGGTGTCCCAAACCGGGTCGGCTGCTGCATAGACACGGCCGTGCATTCTACGGTGGCTGTCACGGGTGCGGCTGTCGTTTATAGCGACGTATTGCCAATACGGGTGGGTGTCGACAGAATCCATCATTTCAGCGTAGCGTCCAGCCATGTAGGCTGACTGCATATTGGTCAGATAGATGGTTTTCAGGCGGTGCGGGCTACCGAGCTGAACAGTTTGGGCTTCGCCGGTGTCCGGATTGGTTGCTTGGGTGCGTCCCCACCAACCTTTGCTTTGCAATACCGGTGTAAGTGTTTTCTGAAACTGCTCCAGTGTTTGGCCGGTCTCTGCAGCTTTGACGACTGCGTGATAAATGTCGTTGGCCACGTCCATGCCAGCGGTTTTGGCCACGGTAAAGGCGGTGGCGTGGGCATCGTCCAGCATGTCCTGCCAGTCCCACGAAACGGCCACACCTTTCTGCTTCAAATATTCGACCGCTGCTTCCGGCTCTAGGCCGAAAATTGCCTTGATGTCTTCCGGATTCATCAGCTCATCTCCTGCGCCGCTTCAGTGCGGCCGACCAAACCGGACAGGAAAATCACACGCGCCAGCTCGTTTTGCAAGGCGGTGTCATCCATATTCGGGAACTGCTCGGCCAAGCGGTCGAGAATATTGTCTTCGGTTTCGCCGCGCTGCAAATCCTGCACCAATAAGGCAGTCAGGTCGCGGCCTTGTTGGTTCAGATGGTCTGCATTGGGCGCAAGCGTATCTAAAATCAAGCCTGCATCGGTTTCTGTGCCATCCCCACCTTCGGCAAAGTCAGCAGCGGTCGGGATAATGGCATCTTCTTCAACGATATCGCCGTCTTCCAAACCGTAAGTGCGTTTCCAATATTGAGGAGTGAATTTCACACCCGCGCCGGACAGCATACTGTCGCGCTCGGCACGCTCTTTCGTGCCTGCCTCCTCGTTTTCAAACAGCTCGAATTTCGGACAAGCCACATCGCCGAAATTCAGTTCCACCACCCATTCAATCAATTCTTTAAACGCCGCTTCAACAATACGGCGGTCGCCGTCACGGATATCGTCGGCAATTTCCAAGCCCGCGCTGGCACTGGCATGGTTGGTTTCTTTGTCGGTGGTTTGGTCTTGGCCAAGCAAGGCAATGTTAATGCCGGACTTGCACTCTTTCAGCAGCTTGTCGAATGCATCTACTGATGATGACTTGCCGCTGGCTTCGTGGATTTCGACACTGGAATCATTCGGAATCGTGCCGACCGAATTGCTTATTAAGGCTTCTAATGCGTCGAGCAGCTTTTCGGTGTCGCTATGGGTATTGGAGCGAGGCTCTTTGCCAATAAGCCAAGGTGCGCCGTATTTTTCGGTGAAACTTACCCAAAATTTCATGCCGCCGCGTTTGAAAGTTACCAGCCAAAACACCAAACCCAAATCACCTAGGCCATAAGGGTTAAGATAGTCGTCATCATGGCGCGGACACAGAAATTTATAAGGCGGTAGCGGCTCTTGGCTCAAGCCGTTTTCGGTAAAAACCAACTCACGCTCATCATTGAATCCGAACCATTCCTGCGGCTTGGCCACAATTTCAGACGGCAGCCATTGACTGCCTTTTTGCCAGATAATTTCGATAGGCTGATAGCCGAAAAATGCGGCATTCATGATGTCTTTGCAGATCTTATAAACATCGACATCAGCGGCCAGCCAATTTTCGACAAAATCCAACACACGATCTTCGACTTCATCGCCGCTGAGTTTCCAATCCAGCCGTGCCACAGCGGTTTTGCGGCGGCGCACGAAGCTGCCGACCAGCTCGTCGCGCAACAATTCGCGGTAAACATGGATTTGCTTGCCCATCTTGCGCAAAATCGGGTCAGGATTAGGCAACCAACCGCCGAAACCGCCTAAAAATTGATGTGAGACGGCGATATGGCCGGTCAGGTCATCGGGTTTGAAGGTGATGTTGCCATGATTGGTTTTGAGTTTGAAATGCGGTTTTTTCATGGGATTCTCTTTTCAGACGGCCTAAAAGCCATGCGTTGTTCTGCTAATTCGGCGCACGCGGCGGCTGGCCACGCGTACCGGTCCGGCATTGAGTTCGCGGCTGGCGTAATGGGCAAGGACAAAGGCAATCGCTGCGTCGCCGTGGCGTTTTTTGCCGTCTTGACCTTTGGTTCGGGTGTCCGGAATACGAGGCACGCCTTTGACTAATTCGAACGCACGTAAATCGGTGAGGATGTCTTCATCTCGCGGCAGGCCGTCGAGTGTGCCGTCTTCGAGGGCGGCTTTGAACGGAGCGGTATGGGTGCGGTACCAGTTTTCCGACAGCATCACGGCTTCCACCACTTCTGCGCCGAACGCATCGCGCATGGCTTCGGCCAAAGATTGACCGTTGCCTCGCGCATCCAAAGCCGCGCCGCGCAGATTGGGTAGCTTGGCCAACAGGTGCTGCATAATTTGCTCCTGCTGGGCAAACGGCATATTGCCCAGCTCCAAAACAAACGGCGGTTTTAAAATCAGGTCTTTGCTTTGTAAGAGCGGCACAATCACGGTGCGGTCGCCCGAGCGGGCAAAGTCTTCGCCTACAAAAGAAACGAGGGTTTTGTCCAAACCGTCAAGCAGCAGCTGCAGGGTATCGGCTATCCAGTCTGCTACTTCGGCAGCACGGCGCGGTTCGGGCAGCAGGCCGAAGTCGTCGGTCTGGTCGTAGCGGATAACCGGCGTGTATGGGGTCATACGGCTTTCGATTAAGGCACGGTTCAGCCATTTGCCGCCGCCGTTTTTCGGGATACAGTCCAACTCTTCGCTGGCATCTTCGCCGTAGAAATCGCGGATTTCCTTACACCACGAGGCTTCGCCTTGGGGTGTCCAATCCTTGCCCAAACGCAGACAGATGCGGCGGTACAAGCCTTGTTCGACCGCTTCGTCAAAGGTAATGCGGTGGACGGAATAAGGTTTTTTCCCTGCACGCACATCGTTAATCAACTCGTTGAACGGGTTGTCTACGCCGTCATGCGTAGAGATGATATGCACCTGGCCGCCCCACATCAGCAAGGCCATTGCCGCTTTAAGCAATTCGCCGAGCTGCTCGTGGAACGCCGCCTCATCAATAATCACGCGGCCTTGTTTACCGCGTAGGTTGGACGGCCGGCTGGATAAGGCGGTAATGCGAAAGCCGGAAGCAAAGCGGATAACGAAGGCTAACACGGCCTGGCGGTCGTCGCCTTCGACAAACACTTCCTCGGTTTCTTCGATTTCGCCTGCCGCCAGCTGGTAATGCTTCGCCCAGCCTGCACAGTCGCGGATAAACTCCAAGGCCATGTCTTTGTTATAGCCGATGTACCATGCGTCCATGCCTTTAGCGGATGCGGCCAGCAAGGCGGTATCGGCAGCTTCTCCCCAGCTCAAACCGATACGGCGCGATTTTTCGCACAGCTTCACAGGCGACTGGTCGGCGCACCAAGCCTGCTGATACGGCAATAAGACCGTAGGGGTACGGTCTTCTGATGGGCGGGTATTTCGGATTTCAGACGGCGTCATGATGCAATCCCTAAAATATGCTTGCGGATGGCCTCGACCGATTCTTCAGACAAGCCACCTTTCTTGGCCTGCTTGGCTACATCTTCGGCGGCCGCCTGTACTTTGGCTTTGACCTTGGCCTGATACTCTTTCAGGCGTGTGCTGGCGGAAATCAGACCGCTAATTTTCTTCGCACCCTCGGCCATCACGCCGAAACGGTCGAGCGCGTTTAATTCTTCGCTGTCCATCTCGCCTATGGCTACCAATGCGTCGAACAGTTCGGTTTGCAGCATGGCCATCAGGGCTTCGCTACGGGTATCGCCTTCATCGGCTGCGCCTTCGGCAATCAGTCGCGCGGCTTCGGTGCTGGATTTGATGGCAGCAAAACGACGTTGCACTTTTTGGCCGTAGCGATGGGCGGCTGAGCGGCTGATTTCATAGCCTTGGTCTTGCAGCCATTCGGCAATGGCTTGGTAGTCTGAAAAACCGTTTTCTACCAGCTTCCGTTCAAATTCATGTCGGACGGCTTCGGGGAGTTTTTCAATGCTGCTGCGTTGTGCCATGCCTAGCTCCATACTTTCTCAGGCCGCGCAATACCGGCACGGCACTCCACCGTATATTCGGCAATATCGACACCTAAACTGGTCAAGTCGGCAAACCACAGGCCGTGCGGGGCTTTATTGAGGTCTACCATTTTGCGGTCAGCCAGATAATCAAGTTGTTGGCGCAGCTCCAGTGCGGTGGTTTGCGGGTAAATCGCGTTCATGATGTCCAACAAGAAGGTTTCGCTTGTTGTGTGCGGTCGGGCTTTATTAAGGGTGTTGATAATGTTCCAACGCATACCCTCGCGCCGTTGTTTGGCGATCAGTTCCTGGCTAATCATTTTTTTACGCTTTCCATTTTATAGATTTCAGTGAGTTTTTCTGCGACGTTGTCGAGTTTGGCTTCGAGGACGACTTGATTACGGATGTAGTCTTCGCGCAGGACGTATGTGAGCGGCAGGCCGGCATTGAATTCCGCCAGTTTGTTTTCCATGATTTCGACTTTCCCCTGTAGGCGTTCCTGCTGTTTTTGGCGTTCGTCCTGCTGCTCGCGGAATTGAGCCAGCAGCATTTTGCCGAAGGTGAAACAGATGCCGAGGAATGAGAGTAAAAAGCCGACAAGTTGCCAAAACTCGATGTGAATAAAGGTTTTTTCCATTTTTAAGGCCATCCGTGTTCAAAATATTCTTGGCAGACAACGCAGCGCGTACAGCCTTTGACTGCCTGTTGTCTTGCTTTTGGTATCGGCGCACCGCAATCTTCACAATGACTGAGGCTGGCGGTGGTTTCAGACGGCGGTTGATGCTTTGCCAGGGATGCTGCGAGAAAGATGGCTTCGCGTTCGGATGCGCGGTCGGCAAAATCAGTCATTTTTCAGACGGCCTTTCTTGTACCATGTCTGCCAGCCAGAAATTTGTTTTTCCAGTTTTTGGCAGTATTCGCCATAGCGGACGGCGTGGTTTAAAAGTTGTTCGGGAGAGCCGCCACTCAGACGCTCGGGGCGTTCGTGAACGAGCAGCAGCTCGGAAGAGACGGGGGGGATTTCCGCAACGGTAACGGTTTTAATCGTGGCCGAGGGCACGGTTGTAGAGTTGCACGCTGTTAGTGCCAAGGCCGTTAAAACGGTTGCCGTCTTTTTGTACAGTTTCATCAATCTGCTTCTCCAATTGAGCCGCTTGGCGGCCGATTTGCTGATAGGCGGTTGCCAAATCGCGACTTTGTGCTTGTGCGAAATCAAACCAACGCTGTTTTTCTTCATTAGCCGCTTTGAGCTTTTCGGTATAGAGCTGCTCGGCGACCAAGGCTGAAGCCTGATAAGTAGCAATGATTTCGGCTTTTTCAGCTTCCGCCTTCTTTGCCGAGGACTTATAGCCGCAGAAATAAATCGTTGGTACTGCACCTGCTATCAGCAAAATCAGAATCAAGGTCTGCCAAATAGGGTTAAGCGTTTTCCACATCGTCTTTTCCTTTATGGATTTCAGCGACTTGCGGAATCGCCGCGATGCCGCGTTTGATTAATGCATACCCGCCGACCAATGCACCATAAGCCCACCAGAGCCATTCCGGCGCATCCGCTGTTTGCGAGAACTTATAGGTCATAGAAGCGGCTGCCACGTTTGCCCATAGTTTGGTATGGCTGATTTTCCCTGAGGCCGGATTAGATACCAATCCGCCCAACCATTTGAAAAAGGCGGTTATTTGCGACGCTTTTTTTTGGCTGCGCGTTTCGCGGCGGCTACCCCGCTCTTGCGGTGGGCTTGCGTCCAACATCCCTGAGTCGGCATGGCGTAGCGAATGCCCAGGTCGCTGTGGCTGAAATCGGGCAGCATGGCTGCGGTCATTAGGGCGATGAGTGACTTTTTTGACATGGTTTGTCTCCCTTTAATCGGTGTTATCTGCAGACGCATGAATCAGGTTTTGTGCCACGCGGCGAATCCAGCCTTTGCCAAATGATGTGAACGTGCCGAGCTTGGTATAAAACACCAAACGTTCGGCATTGAAACGGAGCAGGAGGTCATTTTCAGGAAGTGAATTGATGGCTTTGAGGCTGACTGCTCCGATAACGCCGTCGTCCGGCACGCCTGCGGCGCGTTGCAGCATACGGGCAGCATTGCCATGACCGTGATTGATGCAGGCATCGAAGAATTGGAATGCAACCGCTTCCGGCATTTGATCGGCGTGATAGCGTTCCCAAAATGCTTGACGGTAAATGCCGATCGCCTGTTCGCGCGTCATAGCACGCATGGAGCCGTTGTAGCCGTTTGCCTGTGCGGTACGCTTGGTAATGCCCCAGTTGGTTTCGCCGCCAGGGTCTTTGGGATGATTGACATAGCCACCCTCGTGTGAGAGGACGCGCTCAATGAATTGATTGAATTTGGTGGACATAAAAAATCCCTGTATTGAGGTTGAAATCAATACAGGGATTTTAGGAAAGGTCGTTTGAATGGGCTTTTAAAGGGGGTTAAAACTTAAATGTAACAAAAGGATTGAGGCGCAATACCGTTTGGCAAAATATCTGCCAAATCTTTTTGTCGATTATATTTCTTTACTTTGCCTACTTTAATGGCATGTGCAATGTCTTTACCTTCAAAATAAGCTTCAAAGAAATCGGCACTGATGCCGGAAAACTCTGCCGTTCTTTCCCATAAGCGGATAGGAGACTCTGATATTAATTCTGCAATTTCAAACTCACCAACTACTTTTCCTATAGGTAAAGTGGCATATATCACTACTTTTTTAACTGCTTTGTTTTTAGGTAAAACCCGACGAAATTCAAATTTTTTCTCGCCATTAAGAATTTTCTCGGCATACTCGGGTTTAATAGATAACAAAACTTTCATTGACTTGACCTAATCTCAAAATATGATATGCCTGTTGGTGGGTAAGTGGCATAAAACCAAAATATGCACCTTCACTTAGACCAACCTGCTCAAGTAAATCTTTTCTTATGATTCGCTTGGGTAAGGCAATATTATACGAGAATCTCAATATATGCGGATACTTTCTTACCTGCCAAAATCGTTGTAACTCTTCTTGAGAGAAAACGCTATAAGGAGCGCAGTATCTCTCAAATTCATGATAACTTCCAAACGAATCGATATGCCGATATTCTTCAACGACACATACCGAACTTACTAAGGCGCGATAATAAGCAGGGCCAGCATTATCGCCAGTTCGATAAATAAACAAAATGTCCCCTCGCTTTAAATGGTCAATCCCACTCATTGCCGTCAAATATACTTTATGGATACTGTTTGTTGGAGAAACATCCTGTACGATAGAAGTATCTTCGTTTCTCAGGATTGAATCCGGAAGTAATCGTGTGTGCCATTCAGGGTAGATTGACAGTAAATAAATCTGAGGTTGATAAGTAGTATCCCCCCTAAAATTCACAAGAGGATAGTTTTTATTGGTGTTTTCCACACCGTCATATTTGAAGTTGAAGCGTCGAGTCAAAACCAGTTCCGTTCCATTTGCTGTTACCTTTTCGGCCTCTCTCCAAAAACCATATCGTTCAAACAATGCAATTAAAGAGACATGTTCAGAAAAGACAGTAACATAAATATCATTGAACCCGTATGTAATCGCATAGTCGAAGATTTTTTTGATAAAACGCTCCCCAAGTTTAGTTCCGTGGGCATTGATTTTGAGCGTCCCTACTTTCAACCAGCCACGACTAAAGTTGGTGGATAATACCGGAATACAATCATCAATAACTTGGGGTTCTGCTTTCAAATATAGAAAACCATCAATCAGACCACGGTCACCATAAAACACATAAGCATATTCTCCTGCTTTTCTTCGAAACCAATCTGAAAATTCACGATAAGATGATTTCAAAGAGTCGAAAAAAGGGTCGTTCAGATTTACATCAGCAAAACGTTTGTATTGTAAGTTTTCCATATTTTTCTTCCTGTTTTTATCACAGCTATCTGAAGTTATTAGACGTCATTCAATTTACTCAGGCTTTGCCGTCAAAACCACGCTCGGTAAATTGGTAACAGTGACTTTATAAGCAATCCCACCACGCACCCATTCTTGGGTTGGGTCTTTTTGCGCATTATGGCTGTCAATCGCCATTTTGATTTGGTCGCCGGTATCACGCAGCAGTGTGCGGTCTTCCGGGGCGGTTGCCGCAATCAAGGCTGAGGCGGCTTTGGACAGTTTTTCCGCTTTTTGAGGCACTGCATCTGTATTCCAAACTACTCGGACGGCAGTAATTTTGTCGGCTTTATCGGTATCAACGGTTAATGTGAGGCCGTCTGAAAAGTCATGCAGCAGATTCCTCCCTTCCGCATTGTCGGTAGGGACAACATGTTCGGGAAGGGTCAGACCGGTTTTTTGGTCGGCAAGCCCTTTATTGGCTGCTGATTGATAGTCGGTATAGCTTACCGGCATGGTTTTTAATTCGGATTGTGCCTGCTCTTGAGGTTGGGCAGATGCCGGTTGTTCTTCAGCTTGGCCGCCACACGCAGATAATGCAACTAAAACCGATAGTGTAAGTAAGATTTTCTTCATGAGTTTCCCTTGGTCTGATTGGTTTATTTCTTATGCTTTTTCGGACATTTCTTACCGTTGCCGCCGGGGTTGCAGTCGCAGGCTTTCCCATCGCCATCACGATCTAAACTTTTCCAGCCCGGCTTCTTGGCCAAATAATACTTTTGCGCGGCTTGATGTGTCGGGAAATCTTTGCATTTGGCTGCAGCAACAGCCTGATGCGGCATCAATAGACATAAAACAGGCAGTAATGCCGCAAAAATTTTTTTCTTCATAAGTTGTTTTCCTTTGTTAGCTCAGGTCTTTTGAGATTTGGATCACTTGTCCGATGACCTGAATATCGGGGTGGTCTGCCAACATCAATGACATCGGCGGATAGGTTTCGTTGTCCGAAATCAGCAGCAGGCTGCCGCCAATCTGTTTTTGGATGCGCTTCACCCACAGCGTGTCGCCGGAACGAATCACATAAATTTGGCCGTCGCGCGGGTTGTTTTTACTGGTGTCGACCAATAGCGTGTCTTTGCTGTTGATGGTCGGCTCCATGCTGTCGCCGCGTGCCACCACGCAGTTGAGGTCTTTTGCAAACAGGCCGCGTGATTTGAGCCAGTCTTTGCGGAACGCCAAGTGCATGGCCGGTTCGGTTGCGCCATAGGCGGCTGCACCGTTGCCTGCAGACACCTCAACATCAAACATCGGGACGTAGTCGTATTCATGTTCTTCGGAATAATTCTTTTGCTCATCTGGATTTTTAGAAGAACTATTCTTTCCTGTAATCAACCAATTTGCGTCAATATCAAAAGTTGTCAGGATTTTTTCTACCATATCAAATGGCGGACGTTGTTTTCCGCTTAAAACATCATTCACACGCGACAGTTTTTCATTAATCGCTTCAGCAAATTCTGCAATTGTCAGGTCTTTTTCGCTTATCAACTTGCGAATATTTCCAGTAAAAATCAAACTCATAGAATTAATCTCGAAAAATATCCTAGAAATAATCTTGCATTATGGAAATAATCCAGTTAATATTTATCCAACATTTAAGCAAGATTGTTTAAATCTTTAAATATTCAACATTCTATCACGAGATGGAAATAGGAGATATTCCGTGAATGCAGAAAAAGTGAAGGAAGGTTTCCGCAAACGAGGCGAAACCATCAAATCTTGGTGCGACGAGCGGGGGTACGACCCGACATATGTGTCGCGGATTTTAAACGGCACGATTAAAGCCAATCGCGGCAAAGCGCATGAAATCGCAGTGGAGCTGGGAATAAAGGCCAAATCGGAAGCAGAGAAACGGAGCGCGTGATGAGTACCAAAGGCATCCGACTGCTGCGGGTTTTTAAAGCCTTGGAAGCCCACCCGATTATCGGTATCAGTAACAAAGAAATTTCAGACGGCCTCGGCCTCTCACCCACGCAGGTAAGCCGTGATTTGGATGACCTGATTGCCGAGGGCTTGGTGGTAAAGCTGGATAACGGCAATTTTGCTTACAGCGTGAAGACCTTGCAGATTGCGGAAGGATTCCGCCAGCAACACGAACGCCTGAAAGCACGCTTGCAGGAACTTGAACAACGAATTTATTAAATGCGACGCTGGCGTCGCATTTGACGGAGAGAAAAATGGCAACAGAAGTATTGGGACACACAGTCGGCGCAACGCCAAACGAGCTGGCCATCCACAGTATGGCGGTAATGGAGAAGTATTCCGGCGGCGAAGCCTACAACGAAGCGGTTTGGATTGAACGCGGACGTTTTGCGGTACGCCAAACCATGGAAGGTATGTTTGAGCTGGGCCGCGCACTCATCATCATTAAAGAGCATACACCGCATGGCCGGTTTGCGGAGATTACTGAAAAAGAGTTTGGTCTGCATAAACGCGAAGCCCAACGCTTGATGAATGCGACGCTGCGTTTTATCGATCCGAAAATGAAAGCAGCCCAACCCAAATTGATGGATTTAGGCAAATCCAAGCTGCTCGAACTTTTAGTTGAAGATGACGATTCACTCATCGAACTGGCAGAAGGCGGCGACATCAACGGCCACACATTGGACGACATCGACCGTATGACACGCAACGAATTGCGCGCCGCCTTGCGCGAAAGCCGTGAAACCGCCGAAGCGAAAGACAAAGTCATCGCCGACAAAAACAAAAAGGTCGATGAGCTGGCGGAAAAGCTGGCTAAGAAGCAAGCCGGTGTAAGAGAGCCGAAGGCGGAAGATGTGGGCAGTGAATTGACGATGCAGTTATCAAGCCTTGAGGTCGGTATCCGCAGTCAAGTGAGCCGTCTGAAAGATTTGTTCGACCAACTTAATGCGCACAGTGAGGCGCACGGGATTAGTCATCAGGCAAAAATGGTCGGGGCGTTGAATCAGATTATTTTGGATTGCAACATCATCCGCGAGAGCTACGATCTACCGATGGAAGCCCCTCAAGATGAGACGCCGGAGTGGTTGGGAGAGTAAATCATGAACGCCGGATTGGTAGAAAGACTGACTGAAATCGAGGCTCAAGCCGCTTTGCTTGGACGGGGAGAACGGTCGGAGTATCTGAAACGGTCGGCACAGGATTTAGGGGTATCGCTCGCTACGCTCTATCGGAAATTGGAGTCTGTGAGTGTTAAGCCGAGCCGAAAACGGCGAAGCGATGCCGGTAAAACGGAACTGAAGCTGGAAGAAGCCAAACTGATTTCGGCTGTACTGGTGGAGGCCATGAGGCGCAACGGCAAGCGGTTGATGTCGGTCAAGCAAGCAGTGGAGATGCTGCGAGCCAACGGCAAAATCGAGGCGGCGCGGATTGATGAGGAAACGGGGGAAGTAAGTCCTCTTTCTGAAAACACCATTACCCGGGCTTTACGAGAGTACAAGCTACATCCCGACCAATTACTTCAGCCTGATCCTGTCAGCCGTATGAAATCTGAACATCCGAATCATTGCTGGCAAATCGACCCTAGTTTGTGTGTTTTGTATTACTTGCCGCGACACGGCAAGGATACGGGACTTAGGGTGATGAAAGAAGAGGAATTCTACAAGAACAAACCTAAAAATGTTGTGAAGATTGAGCAAGACCGCGTGTGGCGTTACACCGGCACCGACCATGCCAGTGGAACGATTGTCGCCCGGTACTACTTCGGTGGCGAGACGAGTGCGAACTTGTGCGATTTCTTCATCTTCATGATGCAAGCCAAGGAGGATGTACATAAGGATCCGATACGCGGTGTGCCGCGCATGGTCATGCTTGACCCGGGAAGTGCGAATACGTCGTCTGCTTTTAAAACACTGTGCAAGTCGCTTGATGTGCATGTGCAGATCAATAAACCCGGCAACCCCCGTGCCAAAGGTCAGGTAGAGAAAGCCAATGACATTGTGGAAACGTCATTTGAAAGCGGTTTGCGCTTTACCGAGGTGCACGATATCGACCAACTGAATGCCCTGGCAGAGCGTTGGATGCGTTACTACAACGGTACACAGATTCACAGCCGTCACGGTATGACCCGCTATCAGGCGTGGAACAAAATCAAACCGGAGCAGCTGATCCTGCCGCCTCCTGCGGAATATTGCCGAGAGCTGGCAATCAGTGCGCCAAAAGAAGCCAAGGTATCGGCTGATTTAGAAATACGCTTCGGCGGTCGTTTCTACAGTGTGAAAGCCATTCAGGGCATATTGGTTGGGCAGAAGGTTTTAGTAGCCAAAAACCCTTGGGAAGAGAACGGAGCGCGAGTAGCAACGTTTGATGCAGACGGCCGCGAAACATGGGTGGCTGTGCCGGAAGTGGTGTTTGACGATATGGGCTTCAGAGCCGATTCGGCAGTCATCGGTGAGGAGTACAAGGCACCGGGCAATACTGCTACCCAGCAACATGCGAAGGAACTCGACAAGATGGCTATGGGTGCGGAAACGCTGGAACAGGCCGCAGCCAATCGAAAAGGCAAGGCTGTACCGTTCGGTGGATCTATAGATCCATTCAAGCACCAAGAAGATACGCTCGCTACACGCAATACGCTCTATTTGGATCGTGGCGGCCAGCAGATGGAATACAACCGGATGGAAGTCGCCGAGCAGGTATTGAGCAAGGTGGAAATAGCGAAGCTGTTGAAGCCGCGTATCGAAGCCGAAGGTGGCGACTGGAAACAGGCTGTTGCGCTCATTACCAAACACTACCCAGGCGGTGTGGCCGCCAGTCAGTTGGAAGCGGTTTTTGACAAGCTGAAAACGGCAGGCCGTCTGAAATTACATAAAACGGGCTAGGCAAATGCGACGACGTCGTCGCATTTGTAGAGGATTAAAAATGGAAGCAATAACTATCTCTAAACATGAGTATGAAAATTTGAAAAAGCTGGCTGAATCTGCACGTGCTTTAAACGACTTTTTCCTGCCGAAAGTGAATTACGGCGCGAGTTTTTTAGATGCGGACGCACTGGCGGCACTGAGTGATTTTTCGGTCGAAATCGGAAAGGCTGCCGGAAATGAAGACAACGTTTAAGCAAATCGGCAAATCCTATGCCGCCGCCGCAGCCGAAATCGGATGCAGCAAGCCAATGCTGGTAGCGGTAGTCAATCACGGGCAATGGCCGAAAAAAAACGCAGCCGAGCTGCGAAGGAAATTGAAACAATTTTTTGAAAAGAATGGTGCGGAAATCCCAGCGAGCCTGAGAAACGAGCCGGAAACCGCACCTGCCCAAGCAACTTACGAAGACAAGGACAATGAGATGTTACTACGAAAAGCAACCCTGAACCAAGCCGCAAAACAGCATTTTGGATTATTCCGCGACCCGTTCAACGATGAAATCCAGTCGGCAGACGATGTGTATATGACGTCAGATGTGCGTTATGTACGTGAGGCAATGTTTCAGACGGCCTGTCATGGCGGTTTTGTGGCAGTGGTCGGTGAAAGCGGCGCGGGTAAATCTACACTGCGCGAAGACCTGCAAGACCGTATCAACCGCGAAGGCCGTCAGATTGTGTTGATTGAGCCTTATGTGCTGGCAATGGAAGACAACGACCAAAAGGGCAAGACACTCAAAGCGGTACATATCGCTGAGGCAATTTTGGAGGCGGTTGCGCCCGGAACAAGCCCGAAACGCAGTCCGGAGGCTCGTTTCCGCCAAATCCATCGCGCTCTGACTGAAAGCGCAAAAGCCGGTAACAAGCACCTGCTGCTGATTGAAGAGGCTCATGGCCTGCCTCTGCCGACCCTGAAACACCTGAAACGCTTTTTCGAGCTGAAAAACGGGTTTGAACGCCTGCTCGGGATTGTCTTGATCGGTCAAACGGAGTTGGCGCAAAAACTCAGCGAAAACAATCCTGCGGTGCGCGAGGTGGTGCAACGCTGCGAGGTGGTTACCCTCCTGCCTCTGACTGACGGCAAACTGGAAGGTTATTTGAAACACAAGTTTGCCCGGGTCGGTGCAGATGTTTCAAAAATCTTGAACCAAAGTGCAGTGGATGCAGTAGCGGAACGTTTGACTGTGAAAAGCAGAACGAGCAAAGGGATTGAACAGAACAGCCTGCTCTATCCTCTGGCCGTCAATAATCTTGTGGCTGCGGCGATGAATCAGGCGGCGGAATTGGGATTTGAACTTGTTGACGGCGATGTGGTACGGGGGGTGTGAGATGGATAACAAATTCGGAAAATTTATTGACCCCAATCACTTGCTGCTCCCACTTAGAAAACAGGTAGCTACCGGGAAAGTCGGCAGCATGGAATACACGATGGAAATCTCTGTGGGATGTGAGCCGATGATCGTCAGTAAAGCTACTGGGAAGCGGTTTGTATTGACTTGGCAGGACATAGTGGAGTTAGCCGTTCTGGCCGGTATCAACGAATCGGAAGAGTCTGAAAAATAAAGGGGAAATCATGAAAAAAGATGAAATCGAATTTGCCATTGTAATTGTGCTGCTGTCCATCGTCGTAGCCATACAGGCAATGCTGACCGAGCCTTGCCGCCAAAAACAGCCTATGCAGATCAACGTCTATGACAGGGGGCAGTACAAATGAGGGGGTTATGGATACTGACCGCCATGCTTGCCGCCTGCCAGCCGGTCGCGGCAACGGCAGATCAAAGAGATGCTCTGGAAGCCGATAAAAACTGGGAGGCAGTTTACGGCGGGATGAGCGAGACAGACAAAATAACAGGCGTGGTTTTGGAGTCCGCGGGAGAAGAAAAATGAACAGGGATTACAGCAAAATCAAAGTGTCGGTATGGCGCGAAAAAGGCGGCCATCTTGTCACTGAGCTGACAACGGTGTCGGGTAAGTTTGTGATGATGTATGTGTCATCTCGGCTATCGGATGAAATTGAGGATGTGGTTCAGACGGCATTGCGGTGTTTGAGCCGTAAGGATTTGGAGGGGGCACTATGAAAGTACGCTGCCCTACCTGTGGTGCGGTGATGAGCTTGGATGTATTAATCGCCCATGACGATGCCCGCGAAGCCCTGATTGCCCTGACAGGCATTTCAGACGACCTTTTTAAGGCGGTATTGCGGTATCTGACGCTGTTTCGCCCCGCCGAAAAGGATTTAAGTTTTAACCGAGTTTCAAAGCTCGTCGGCGAGATTGCGCCGATGATACGGGACGGAAAGATTGTCCGCAACCGCAAAACTTACCCGGCCCCGCGCGAGGCTTGGATTTGGGCGGCAACGCGATGCCTTGAGGCACGGGACGCGGGAAAGTTGACGCCGCCGCTGACCAGCCACGGTTATTTGTTGGAAAACATCACGTTTTGGTCGCCTGAAAAGACGGCGGGAACGGCGGTTTTGCCCTCTCCCACGGGAGAGGGGGTAAGTACCAAATTGAGGAGCGGTTTGGGCGATTTGATGGAGTGGTCAAATGGAGGACAACAATAGCTGGCTTAAAAAAGCAATCGCGCAGGGTTTTATGATGCTCGCCGCCCTAAACCTCAAAGGCCGCCCTGCCTCGGCGGATTTGACGGCAGTCGCCGAACTTTGGTTGGGCATACTAAGCGGCCGGTCGTGGCAGCCGGAGCATGACGGGATCAGGATACAGGCAGCCTTTAGGGCTATCGCGGCGTCCTCGTCAGAGTGGCCAAACCCTGCCGACCTTATCAAGCACCTGCCACCGGGCGAAGTCAGGATGGTGCCGAGGCTGGAAAAGAAGCACCGCCCGACGGAATACGGCAAAGCGCAGGCCGCCGAACTGAAAAAGATTGTCGGCAGATTGAAAAACGCACCCTGCATGAATAGAGATTGGATACACGGGCAACGCCACCGGTCGGTGGACGAATGTAAAAGGATTTATGCCGAAAGGCAGAAGGGAAATAAATAGCCAAATGAGTACGTTTTTTGACAATCAGGAATCCGACTTAATAAACGAATTTCTGACGGAATACTGGGAAGAGTTTGAAAAATTCTCCGCTAACAACGGATTTGATGACGATTTATTGAAGCAAATATCAATGGAATTGGAAGGACGTAGGAACCATTATGAGTAACTTAGACATGAAACAATACAAACAGGATGCCAAAGGCAATCTCGTGCCGCTGGCCAATATTAAAGAAATCGACCTGCTGCGCGACGAGCTGGTGCAGGAAATTGCCGCCAAAGCCCGCGCGGTACAGGATAACTTAATCGCTTTCAAACGCGAGGCGATGGACGATATTGCTGCGTTTGTACAGTTGAGTGCCGACCGCTATGACGTGAATGTCGGCGGTAAGAAAGGCAATATCAGCCTGCACAGCTTTGACGGCGCATACCGCGTCAACCTTGCCATGCAGGATACGTTGGTATTTGACGAAGGTTTGATTGCCGCCAAAGCCTTGATTGATGAGTGTATCAACGAATGGACGGAAGGTAGCCGCACGGAATTGAAAACACTGATTAACGCGGCCTTCCAAGTGGATAAAGAAGGCAACATCAGCACCGCCCGTGTCCTCGGCCTGCGCCGCCTGCAAATTACGGATGAAAAATGGCAACGGGCGATGGATGCGCTCTCCGACAGTTTGCAGGTGCATATTAGCAAGCCGTTTGTGCGGGTGTATCAGCGCGGCGAGGATGGGGAGTATCAGTTGATGAATTTGGATGTGGCGAAGGTGTGAAAATGGCAAAAATTATTATTGAAATCGAAGACCTGCC
The DNA here is from genome assembly GCF_041433255.1 of Neisseria sp. 20925_1_37. Lineage (NCBI taxonomy): Bacteria > Pseudomonadati > Pseudomonadota > Betaproteobacteria > Neisseriales > Neisseriaceae > Neisseria > Neisseria sp. 20925_1_37. The sequence continues at coordinate 126,765 of NZ_JAPWBC010000005.1, forward strand.
TAACGGCAGCATTCAAATCAGACCATCAGGTGATACATACGACAATCCGATGACTGATGCGCAGATGATGTTTATTTTATTTCAAAAAATAGCAGAAACTGTGGAATTTATACAAATGAAACAAGAAGAAAGAAGAAAGGCTAGAAAATAATTTCTGAACCGCGCGGCACGGTCTGCCGCATTTAAATCTAAATAGGAGTCAAAAAGTGAATAAATCTGAATTAATCCAAGCCATCGCCGATGAGGCAGAATTGAGCAAACGCGATGCAGCGGAATTTGTCGATGCGTTTGTCAGCGTGGTAACGCAGACGCTGAAGGACGGCAAAGACATTACGTTGGTCGGCTTCGGTTCGTTCCACGCCGCCCAATCTGCCGAGCGCAAAGGCCGCAATCCTAAGACCGGCGAGCCGTTGACCATTGCCGCCCGTAAAACGCCAAAATTCCGCCCGGGCAAGGCGTTGAAAAAAGCAGTCAATCCATAGCCAGGCTATAAAAAAGGCCGTCTGAAACTTTCAGACGGCCTTTTTTATTTGCCAAATGACTACCGGCAAATGTAGAATCAGGCATAATATATTGATTTATTTAAATATATGAAACAGCGTTTCAGTATGTGAAAAGAAAGGATTAGCATGGAAACGGCAAAAGCGAAAAAACAGCGTTTAATCCGTCTGATTCACGTCGGTAAAACGCAGTTGATGATGGCCGATAGCGAGTACCGTACGCTATTGGCCAATATTTCGCGCGGGAAAACGAGCAGCACTAAGTTGTCGGTCGATGAGTTAGAACTGGTGGTAACGGCTCTGAAGGCGCGTGGTTTTGTAGTAACGACAAAAGCGCAGGCTAAAAGTGACAAGCCGGATATTAAAGTCCGGCCTGCCCATCCTGCGGTTGATGGCCAAATTAAAAAAATACGTGCGTTATGGCTTGAGCTACACGGTATCGGTGCAGTAAGAAATCCGTCCGAGCTGGCTTTGGGCAGGTTTGTAAAGCGTATGGTCGGCGTTGATTATCATGGCTGGCTTGATATTGATAATGCACAGAAGGTCATTGAACACTTGAAACAATGGTTGTTACGCGAGGAAAGAAAACTGGAGGTGCTAAGTGGCTGATGAACGCGTACCCGAACTGGTGACCGATTTGGAAGACCAAATGTCTGCCTGTTTATGTTCTGAGCTGCCGATGTTGGATAAAACTCAGGCGAAGGTGGTAAGTAAGAAGGTGGCAAGATTCATTACGGATAACTGGGGAGGCCAATTGATTTATATTCCGAAGAACCATATCGGCAAGGTATCGGAAAGAGACCAACAGGTATATCGGGAATTTAATGGTAAGAATCATGCAGCGTTAAGTAAGAAATTTGATTTAACTGTTCAACAAATCTATCGCATTGTGAAAGCAGTCGGAGATGCGGAAAGGTCGAAAAGACAGACTGATTTGTTTGGATAAGTCTCGTAATAAAACGGAATGGCGGTCAGGTTTTATCCTGACCGCTTTTATGTTGCGTTTCTCGTCTTGGTCGGGGGTTTGCCTACCCTGAGCCATAAACTCGCTAAAAATGCCGTTTTTGCGCATTTTGAGGAAAACATGTTTTAAACCGCATTAAAAGCCGTTTTAGACGGCCTTTGTCAAAATAGCCTCATCAATCCGATGGGGCTTTTTTGTGAAAAAGTTGTTTGAAATTTTTAAATCCGGCACGCGTACTGACAATAACGGCCGAAAAGTGACGATTACCGATGCGGATGTGGCTCAGGCAGCTGCTGCATATGATCCAAAGCTGCATGAAGCACCACTGGTTATCGGCCATCCGAAGACCGATGCTCCGGCCTATGGCTGGGTGGGCAGTCTGCAAGCCGATGGTGGTGTGCTGTCAGCCGATTTTGCGCAAATGGACGATGATTTTGTCAGTCTTGTACAAAGCGGCCGCTACAAAAAAGTGTCGGCCAGTTTCTATCCGCCCGACAGCCCGAGCAATCCGAAGCCAGGCTCTTGGTATCTGCGCCATGTCGGTTTTCTCGGTGCGCAACCACCTGCGGTAAAAGGTTTATCCGCCATTAATTTTGCTGAAGACGATGAGTATGTCGAGTTTTCCGAATATGCACACCGCCGCACGGCCTCGATTTTCCGCCGTCTGCGTGAGTGGCTGATTGAGCAGTACGACGCGGCCACCGCCGATAAAGTCGTTGCCGATTGGGAAATTCGCGACATTGAAGAATTGGCAGACTGGCAGCCCGAACCGCCCACACCGGCATTTGCCGACCCTGTAACCCCAAACGAATCTCAAACCCATGAAAACAAGGAGACCTCTATGTCGCCCGAAGAACAACTGGCAGCCGAAAAAGCCGCCCGTGAACAAGCCGAAGCTAAGGCAGCCGCTGCGGAAGCAGAGCTGAAACGCTTGCAAGACGAGCAAAACCAAGCCTTGCGTGAAGGTCAACATGATCAGAATGCCGAATTTGCCGAAGCCTTGGTAAAAGAAGGCCGTCTGAAACCCGCTGATAAGGATTTGGTGGTGCAGGTATTGGACTTCGCAGAATACCCCGAACATACCAGCGTCGATTTTGGCGAAGGCAGCACCATTGGCGAAGCGTTGCGCCAATTCTTGCGCAACCTGCCGGAAGTATTGCCAAGCGGCCACTATACCAAAGGGACTACTCCTATGGCTTCCTCCGGACTGCCGGCCGATTTTGCCGAAGCGGCTAATCCTGATGCGCTGAGCCATCACGAACGTGCTGTGGCTTTGGCAGCTAAAGAAGGCATCAGCTACGAAGAAGCGGCACGCCGTACCGCCGTTTAACCCAAAAGCGACGATGTCGTCGCATTTCAATTTGAAAGGATGAACGATGAGTTCTCATTTGCGCCGCCTTCGCGGTCAGGTCGATCCAGTTTTAACCAATCTGGCAGTCGGTTATAAAAACGCGGAATTTATTGCCGAGAAAATTTTCCCTCAAGTATTCACTGATAAAGAAGGCGTACAGGTGCCGGTGTTTGGCAAAGGCTCTTTTGTCGAATACGACACAAAGCGTGCCGTCGGTGCGGCGTCTAATGTGATTACGTTGGATGCGCCGAACTATCTGCCGATTGTGTTGGAAGAACACGATTTAGCGGCTGGTGTGGATTACCGTGAGCAAGCGGAATCGCTGTTTAACGAGCAAGCCAAAGCTACCCGTCGCGCTACCAAGGGTGTGCAACTGCGCCAAGAAATCGAAACGGCTGCTTTGCTGCAGGCTAAATCTGCTTATCAGAGTGGCCACACTAAAGATTTGGCGGCTACGAAAAAGTGGAGTGCCGATAATTCAGACCCGTTGGCCGATATTGAAAGTGCACGTGAAACCGTCCGTGCAGCTTGCGGTGTGCGCCCCGGCGTATTGGTAGTAGGTGCCAGCGTATTGTCTCAACTCAAGCGCAATAAGGCTCTCCTCGCCTCCCTGTCCGCCAATGACCGTAAATCTCTGTTGACTGTCGAGCAGTTGAAAAACCTGCTGGAACTGGATGACATCATTGTCGGTCAGGCTGTTTCATCTGTTGCAACCGGCAAACCCACCAAGGATGTTTGGGGTAAATTTGCCAGCCTGATTGTTCGACCCGATTTGGTTTCAGACGGCAATGACGAAGGCGAACCTGCATTCGGTTATACCTTCCGCCGCCGTGGCATGCCTGTGGTCGACCGTTATGAAGAAGTTGGCGGCAAAGTCGAATACGCCCGTTATACCGATATCCGCAAAGCGGCTGTGGTGGGTAGTGCGTGCGGTTTCTTGTTTGAAAACGCAGTAGATTAATTGACAAGGCCGTCTGAAACGAAAGTAGTAACCAGTCTGTGAAACAGTGGGGAAGTAATTTCAGACAGCCTATGGAGAAAAGATGTTTCAAATTACCAAGGAAGCTTTGGAACAAAAAATAGCCTCAGTTTCGTTTTCGCGTATCGGTGAAACGACCACGGTTTGCTCTCTGACTTTGGATAGCGGCTTCGTCGTAATCGGTCAGTCTGCCTGTATCGATCCAAAGGCATTTAACGAAAGTATCGGCTGCGATCTTGCCCGTGAAAATGCCTTAAACAAGCTTTGGGAGCTTGAGGGTTATCACGTTAAAGAAACTTTATACGCTGCCAAGATGGCACAGGAGTAAAACATGGCACAAACAAAACAAGTAGTTTTGGTAACTACCATTACCGCAACAGGCGCGATTGTGAAAAACCGCTTTGTTAATTTTAAAGGCGCACAGGCTAAAGTCGGCGAGGCCGTTTTGGGTGTCGCTCCATATGATGTTGAAACTGGTGATACTGCTGCAGTCGATGTGGTCGGTATCGCTGTTGTCGAATCAGGTGGCGCAGTGGATATCGGTGCCGAAGTAGGCGCAGACGCACAAGGCTGTGCAGTATCCGGTGCAGCAAAAATTGCCGGTACGGCTCTGACTGCTGCAACCGCCGCAGGTGAAACTGTTCGTGTATTGTTGAAAGGTTAATCATGGCTAAGGTTTATATCGCAAACACTGCATTGATTCTTGAAGACGAAGCCGGTAAGCAATTCCGTGTGGAAGCAGGTGAAGCAGTTGAGTTGACACCTGAACAATACGAATCAGTGGCCGCTCATGTGACGCCGACGGCAACTACAGGCGAAGAGCTGGATGCACAACAGGCAGAAGCTCAAGAGAAAACGCCGTCTGAATCTAATCCGACTGAAGATCCTGAGTCCAAAACCAAAACGCAACGCAAAACAAAGGCGGACGCGTAATGTACTACATCAACGCCGAGAATATGCTCAAGGCTATGAGTAAGCCGGAATTGGTGCAGTTGACCAACGATGAGCCGCGCGCGACTGACCCTGACTGGGATGTGGTCGATGAAGCGATTCGGTATGCCTGTGATTTGGTTGACGGCTACTTGCGCGGACGCTACCCGCTGCCTCTCAAGTCGGTGCCGACGGTGTTGCCGCCATTGTGTATCAACATTGCCCGCCATTTCCTGCACTCGCGCCGCATCAATCGGGTGGATTTCCCGAAGACGTTGGAGACTGCCTACAACGCGACTCTGAAAACGTTGGAAGCCATCCGCGACGGCAAAATCCATATCGGCGTTGATACTTTGGACAAAGAGGCGCAGCCGGAGCCAGGTGCGTATCACACGCGTGGCGGTTCGCGTATTGACATGACGGGGTATTGATTGTGAGTGCGACACGTCCTGTTATTGACGCGGTAGTTGAGCATTTGCAGACGGCCATTCCATGGGTCATCGTGGAAGCGTTCCCCGAAAGGCCGTCTGAATACCAGTTTATCCACCCGACCGGTGCGATTTTGGTGGGCTACGGTGGCAGTAAGTTCACTGATTTGGAACATTTGGGCAACATTGCCCAGCAGCGCGACATGACGCTGGTGTTAACCGTTATCGGCAGCAATCTGCACGGCGATGAAGGCACGCTGGCGATTTTAGACGAAGCCCGGTTGGCGATTGTCGGCTTCCGCCCTCCAAACTGTCTGCCGTGTCATTTATTGCAAGAGCGTTTTTTAAACGAAGATGCCGGTGCATGGCAGTATGAGCTGACCGTTCAGACGGAAACTCAACAAGTCGAAGTTTGTAAGCCCAATACCAATCCCTTGCTCATTAAGGTGCATGGCCGCTTGAATGGAAATGCATTAAACCCTGATTTAAAAACTAAGGAGAATTCATAATGGCAGCAGCCTATCATCATGGTACGGAGACCATCCGTATTGACGGTGGTTCTAATCCTGTCTATACCGTTGACGGTGCGATTACGGCTATTGTCGGTACTGCACCAGTCGGTGCGGTCAACGAATTGACTGTGTGTCAAACCAAGAAAGACTTTGCACAATTTGGCGGTGAGCTGGCCGGTAAAGGCTTTACTTTGCCTGATGCGGCCAATATTTGGACACGTTATGCTTCTGGTGTGGCTTATGTGATTAACGTGTGCGATCCCGCACGCCATAAGACCCAAGTACAGAACGAAGTATTGACCGTCGACAGCAATACCTTGACGGCCTATACCGCCAAACCTGCACTGCTTGCCGGTTATGCCCTGACTGACGGCGCATCCGCACTGACCGAAGGCCAGCACTACACCATCAACACGCTAACCGGCGAGATTGTGTATAAAACCAAACCGACCGCCCCGAAAATCAGTTACAGCTACGTAGACCCGACCAAAGTAACAGAGGCCGACATCATCGGTGCATATGTCGCGGCTACCGGACAGCGCACGGGCTTGGAGCTGCTCTCAGAAGGCTACAATCGCCAAGGCGCAGATGCCAAAATCATTATTGTGCCGAATTACGACGAAACGGCTACCGTCGCCGCCAAAATGATTACCGTGGCCGACAACCTGAATGCAATTGCCTATATCAACGCACCTGAAGGCACGACCTTGAGCAAAGCTCTCGAAGGCCGTGGGCCATTGGGTACGATTAATTTTCAGACATCAAGCGACCGTGCCGAGCTGTTTTTCCCGCATGTGATCGGTCTGCTGGGTATGGAATCACTGGCTACCCACGCTGCCGGTCTGCGCATGAAGACCGATGTCGAGCAGGGTTATTGGTTCAGTAAATCAAACCGCGAACTCTTGGGCGTAACTGGCGTGGAAATCGGTCTGACTGCTCGCGCCGACGACCCGCAGTCCGAAACCAACCGCCTGAATGAAAAAGGCATTACGACTGTCTTCAATTCCTACGGTACAGGCTATCGTATGTGGGGTAACCGCCTTGCCTGTTTCCCAACTACTTCTCACATCAAGAACTTTGAGGTAGCCCAACGTACCGGCGACTTGATTGACGAGTCCATCCGTCGCGCCGAATTGCAATATGTCGACCGCCCGATTGACGAAGCCTTGCTCGACAGCCTGCTGGAAACCGTCCGTACCTACATGAGTACGTTGCCGTCCATCGTCGGCTTCTCTCTGAGTTTGGACTACGACTACGATTTGGTCGACGCATTCAGCAAAGGCCAAGTCCCCATCGTTTATGAATACACGCCGAAAATTCCGGCCGAACGCCTGACCAATACTTCGGTAATGACCCGCAAATATCTGGCCAACTTGGTCAGCGGCAATTAAGGAGCTGAAACATGGCGCAATTAAATGCAATTTACAATGCCAACGTCTATATCGACGGCAACAATCTACTGGGCAAGGCGGCAGAAATTACCGCGCCTGAAGTCGAGTTCACCATGGATGAAGTCACCGGCTTGGGTCTTTTCGGTACGATCAAGCTGCCAAGCGGCATGGAGGCTTTGGAATCCGAAATCACATGGAACAGCTTTTATCCCGAAGTGGCCGCACGCAGCAAGAATCCGTTTAAAGCGGTGCAGCTGATGATTCGTTCTAACCTGCAAACATTCGACGCAGCAGGTTTGCAGAAAGAAGTGCCGATGGTCACTACCATGACCGGCACATTCGGCAAAGATGCGTTGGGTGGCTTTAAACCAAAAGAAAAGGCAGAGTTTTCCAGCACTTTCCATGTAAATGAAGTCCGCCAAGTCGCTGATGGCCGAGAGCTCTTCTACTACAACTCCTTCAATAATATTCTGCGCGTGGACGGCGTAGATGTATTGGCACAGATGCGTAAAAACATCGGCGCATAAGTATTAAAACACATTAAAAGCCGGTTCAGACGGCCTTTGGCAGAATTGCTGTATCTTTCTTGGGTACAGCAATTTTTTATTGATTTTCAAAAGGATTAAATGATGACTGAAGCACAAAAACTGCAAGAAAACTTGGGTGCAACCAAAACTGTAAAGCTGAAATATCCTGTACGTTTGGCGACGGGCGAAAACCTGACCGAACTGAAACTGCGCCGTCCGCGTGTGGGTGATTTGCGTGCTGTGGCGCACTTGAGCAGCGATGCCGAGCAGGAGTTGACGATTTTCGCGCGCATCACAGGTTTGGTGCCTGAAGATTTGGACGAGCTGGATTTGTATGACTACAAACAGGTGCAAGACTGGTTTCGTCGCTCACAAGAAGACGAAGCCGCTGCTGAGTAATAAAGAAGCCGATGAGAAGCTTTTGAATGCTGTTGCTGATTTGGCTTGGTGGTTTGGCTGGAGTGTTCAAGAAGTGTATGCCATGCCGCTTGATGAGTTTGAAGACTGGCAAAAAGAAGCAGCCCGCCAAATCAAGGCGGGCTACAGGAAGTCTTCAATTTAGTTTCGGGTAAAAAATTTATAGAGAATACCCAAAAAGGCGATGAGTAATATTACTGGGATTAAAGTGAGCGGAGCGAAAATGCCGTAAGCAATCCCCATCGCCCAATTTCCTTTAATGCTACCGATTATGAATCCTAGAAGGATTGCTGCTGAAACCAGTTTTTCAGCTGGGAAATCGATAGCAAAATCAAAAAATTTATTCATTTTTAAATCCCTCAATATCTACTTAGGATAATAAATCATGTCCGCAGATTTGGCAATCGGTGTAAAGGTCGGTTTTGCTGCCGGGGCAGCGATTTCAGGTCTGAAAAGTCTTAAAGGTTCAATCAAAAGTCTGAATGACGAACAACAACGCTTGTCTGCACGGCAACGTTTGATTGGTCAGACTTTGCAAAATCCGCTGCGGATGTCACGGCAACGCGTAAATGAATTACGGCGTGAATATACCCAACTTGGCACAGCTATCGATAAAGTTCGTAAAAAACAACTCAAACTTTCCAATATTGATACAAAACTTGGTCATCTGAAAGAACAGCGTGGAAAAATGCGCGAACAGGTAATGTCAGTTGTATCAATTGGTGCGACGGCTGTTGTCCCGGTCAAATTGGCCATGGACTTTGAATCTTCAATGGCTGATGTGAAAAAAGTCGTGGACTTTGATACACCACAGCAATTCAAGCAAATGGGCAATGATATTCTCGCCCTAACCCGCAAAATTCCAATGGCAGCAGAGGAATTGGCCGCTATTGCTGCTTCGGGCGGTCAACTTGGTATAGCTCGGAACGATATTATTGGCTTTACGGAAACGATTGCCAAGATGTCGGTTGCTTTTGATATGTCCGCAGATCAGGCCGGTGAAAGTATGGCTAAGCTGGCCAATGTCTATAAGATTCCTATTGAGCAGATTGGTAAGCTTGGCGATGCAATTAACCATTTATCCAATAATAGCCCCGCAAAAGCTTCAGATATTGTCAATGCATTAGGACGTGTCGGTGGTGTGGCCAAACAGTTTGGATTGACTGAGCTACAGACTGCCTCTTTAGCAAATACTTTTATCAGTTTGGGTAAGTCTCCCGAGGTTGCCGGTACGGCAATTAATGGGATGCTGACCAAGTTGATGACTGCCGACAAACAAGGGAAAAAATTTCAAGCAACCTTGCAGATGATGGGCCTGGAATCAAAAGATTTGAAAAAAGCGATTTCCGAAAATGGGGAACAAGCTTTACAGGATTTTTTGAAGACGTTGAATAAGCTGCCCAAAGAACAACAAATGGGTGCATTGGTTGATTTATTCGGATTGGAGTACGCGGATGACATCGCAGTCTTGGCTGGTAATGTAGATCTTTACGAGAAATCAATCAGAGCTTTAAAGGATACAGGAAAAGATGGCAAGTTGAGTTTCGAAGGTTCGATGAGTAAAGAGTTTGCTGCTCGCTCAGAGACTACAGCTGCCAATTGGGAAATCTTTAAAAACAGCTTGAAAGAGTTGGGGATTGTTATTGGCTCGACATTACTACCAGCGATTAATTCTTTAATGTCATCTATCGCGCCCATTATTCATAGTATTTCTGATTGGGCGGCTGCCAATCCTACATTGACCCGTACACTGATTGGTTTTATAGGTGGTTTGGCCTTATTTAAAACCACGCTCCTTGGCGGTATGTTTATCGTCAATATCTTCCGCACGGGGATTTTACAGATTACCGGCCTATTCATGCGTTTAGGCATGTTATTGATGGCCAATCCTATTGGTATTGCTATAGGCTTGTTAGCTGTGGCTGCATATTTGCTTTATGACAATTGGTCTGCTGTCGTTGGTGGTGCAAAGGCATTATGGCAAAGCTTAGTAACATTTTTCAGTGGACTTTGGGCAAAAATCACAGCCTTCTTCAGTAGTGGCATAGGCAATATTGCAGAAACCATTCTCAATTTTTCACCACTCGGTTTGTTCTATCAGGCATTTGCTGGTGTGATGAGCTGGTTTGGAGTAACCCTACCGTCAACCTTTTCCGGCTTTGGTCGGATGCTGATTCAGGGATTGATCAATGGCATTAAATCAGCGGCGGCAGCTGTATATAACACAATTGCATCTATCGGTAATTCGATTAAGGCAAAATTCCAGGCGGTAATGGATATCCATTCTCCAAGTCGTGAATTCCGCCGTTTCGGTGGCTTTATCACTCAAGGTTTGGACATCGGTATCCGTCGCACGGCCAGTCGGCCAATCGGTACTATCGGCACATGGGCAGGCCGTCTGAAAGACAGTTTTACGAACCGTGTCGGTCAGTTACGTGCTGATGTTGCTGCGCGTGTATCCGGTCATCGTGCAGATTTCGAGCAGGCGCGGCAGGCTGCGTCCGCCACTGGCGGTGTGACCATCCATTTTAATCCGACCATCAACGCGCCAGGTGGTAACCCTGCACAAATTCAGACGGCCTTGCAAATGGGCTTGCGCGAATTTGAAACGCTGTTTCAACGTATGATGGCCGACCGTGAACGGAGGGCTTTCTGATGTATGCAATGTTGGGCGATGTACGGTTTGAAACCTTGCAAAGTTTTTCCAGCTTGGAAGCGCAGCACTCGGCCAAGTTTGCCAAGCATGAAGTGCTTAAGGGAAGACCACGCCTGCAGGCGATGGAAAATGAGCTGACCACGCTGAGATTTGGGTTAAAGCTGCATTGGATGTTGGGGAATCCCGACACGGCCTACAAGGGCTTACTGGCTGCTCTGGAGGCGCAGCAGGCAGTGTCGTTGGTTTATGGTTCAGGGCGATTTGTCGGTTGGTTTGTAATTGAAAACCTGACCGAGCGCACATTGATTCAGGATAGCAAAGGCCGTACCGCCGCGCGTGAGCTGGATGTGGAGCTGACCGAGTTTGTCGGCGACCCAAATAATCCGCTGCCAACACCAGCGATTATCAGCGGCAAACAAAATCCATTACTGTCCCTGCTGCCCGAGTCGGTTCAGGCACAGGCGTCTGAGGTAATCAAAGCGGTTGAGACAGGAGTAAAAATTTATAGGGCTGCAGAAAGTGGCATTGAACAAGTACGAGGCATTATTACAGCGGCGAAAGAGCTAAAAAATGATCCTGCCGGGCTTTTGCACTTGGTCGGTGATGCACTTGGTGTTGCTGCGCCGGTTCTACAAAACTTAAACGGCATTGGAGAAGTGACGGCTGTTGTTGGTGACTTGACGAGCGCAACAAAACTGGCAGAGCAGCTCGGTATGGCTGGAAATGCGCTTGGTAATACGGTTGCAAGCCTAAGATCGGGTTATGAGAGCGGTTCAGTCGGAGGTTGGTTGGATGCCGCCGGCGCATCCATTATGACGGCAACAGAGGCGATGGCGAATGGAGCGTCAGCAGTTGAAACTTTGACTGGATGGCTTGCAACACGGAGTGATTCATGAGTGCAGTTTTACGTTATATAACTAAAGACGGTGACCGCTGGGATTTGATTGCCCATAAGCACTACGGCAACGCGCTACTGATTAACGGCCTTATTGCGGCAAATCCGCATTTGCCGTTGGCGGAAGAGTTTGTCAGCGGCTTGACGGTGTTTGTGCCGGTGCTGGAAAGCAAACCAAAAAACAGTCAGGCCGATTTGCCGCCTTGGATGCGCTGAAGGGGTTGAGATGGATATTAAAGGTTTTTTGTCCGGCTTGGACGCTCAGGGTGGTACGGGTGGCACTCATCCGGTAACCAAGCCGGATTTCACACTGAGCTACGAAAACAAAGACATCACCGGCGACATTGCACCGTATCTGATTTCCTTTGTTTATACAGATTATCTTGAGGGGCAATCTGATGAGCTACAGGTAGAATTTGAAGATACCGACGGCCGCTGGCTGCGTGGCTGGTATCCTGAGCAAGGCGATGCACTTGCGTTGAGTTTGGGCGACCAATTTACCGGTTTGGTGGCATTGGGCAGCTTTGAGATCGCTGAAATTGAGTATAACCATCCTCCGTCAACGGTAAGCATGAAGGCTTTGTCTGCAGGTATCAGTAAAGCAAGCCGTACCTTAAAAGGTCGTGCGTATGAAAATACCACGCTTGCAGAGATTGTTCGTCAAGTGGCAGGCCGTTTGAAATTGCAGCTTACCGGGCAAGTTAAAGACATCAAAATAAAACGCGTAACTCAGTATCAGGAACGCGACGTTGAGTTTTTAAGCCGGTTGGCCAAAGAGTATGGCCACACCTTCAAAATTGTCGGGGATAAGCTGGTGTTTACCGATAATGCTACCCTGAAAGAGCGTGAAGCCGTGGTGGTGTTGAGTCCAGAAGATATGATGAGAATTCGTCTACGTGACTTGATTAAAGGCGTGCCAACCCAGGTTGAGATGCGCGGTTATGACCCGAAAACCAAAAAAACGGTGTCTGCTAAGCGGAAAACAAAACCTTTACGCCCCAAATCTAAACGTGGCCACACTGGTGACACCTTGAAAATAGTGCCGAATAAAGGAGAGAGCCAAGCGCAGCTTAATGCTCGTGCCGATGCCAAACTGGCTGACGCACAAGACGATCAATGTGCCGGGGACATCACGTTGTTCGGCAATGCGCTGCTGGTTGCAGGGCAAACCGTTAGGCTGAAAAACATGGGTAAGTTTTCCGGTAAGTATCTGGTGAAGCAAGCGCGGCATGAATATCGCAGCAACAGTGGCTACACGACAGAGCTGGAGATTAAGATGATTGAGTATATTGATGACGAGGAGCAGCAGGATGCAACAAACCCATGATTTCGGGGCAACCCTACAATTCGGCGTGGTATCGGCGGTAGATGAAGCCGGTCACAATCTGCGCGTCAAAATCCCTGCCCTGGAAGACATGGAAACCGACTGGCTGCCGATGATTACACTGGCTGCCGGTGGTAATCAGTTTTACAGCCTGCCTGACGAAGGTGAGCAAGTTGTCTGCTTGCTGGACGCGCGCGGCGAAAACGGCTGTGTGATTGGCGCAATTTACAGCACAGCCGATAAGCCTCCTGCAAGCAATAAAGACAAATGGATACGCCGATTTAAAAATGGCACTGTGATTGAGCATGACCGTGCCAGCGGGGATGTTTCTGTTCAGACTGACGGAGTGGTTAAAATTAAAGCTGGAGCCAAAGTGTCTATCGAAACTCCAGAAACGATGGTTAGCGGAAATACGACAGTCAATGGATTGTTGACTTATACAGCTGGTCTGTCAGCAGTTAATTCAGGTGGTGGTGATGCTGCAAATATTGAGGGTACTATGGTAGTGAATGGTGAGATTATCCTCAATGGGATTCCTTTGTCCCAACATAAACATCCCGGGGACTCTGGTGGTAAAACTGGTTTACCTGAATAGTCTTTAATCCGTTTTAAAATCAGTTTTAGACGGCCTTTCATAAAATCCCTGTATTCATTACGGATACAGGGATTTCTTATGCAATTCGACACGCCGATTTCCAAACACTGGCAGCTCGCCCCCGGCGACAGCGGCTTGGCTCAGGGCGTGGACGATATTGATCTGTGTATTCATAACATTTTGTCTACGAGAAAAGGCTCGGATGTAACTCGTCCGGACTTTGGCAGCAACCATTTCGATTACATCGACACGCCGGAAGACGTGTTTGTGCCAAATATCGTACGTGAAGTCGTATTGGCTATTCAGACATGGGAAAAACGCGCCGGCGTCGAAGACGTAACCTTTAGCGGCCACGCCCCACACATCACTATGACCGTACGCTGGCGTGTGGCCGATGATGTATCGGGCGAGGTCTATAGCACGGCTGTGAATTTGGAGAATGCAACGTGGATTTAAACAATTTAAAGCGTGAAGACGTCAAGGTCGTAGATGATGATTTGCAGACGATTTTGGCCGATACCATTGCTAGATATGAGCGCGACAGTGGCAAAACCTTGCAACCGGCTCATATCGAACGTTTGCTGATTAATGTGTACGCCTACCGTGAAGCATTGACTCGTCAGCAGGTGAATGAAGCCTACCGCCAACAGCACGTGCGCTTTGCGACTGGTTTGATGTTGGATTTATGTGGCGACGATGTGGCCACGCCACGATTGGAGGCACAACCTGCACTGACAACATTGCGATTTTCGTGTGATGCCAACTTGTCTGCAGAACAGGTTTTTATACCGGTTGGTACTCAAGTTAGCGTAGGTGAACTGACTTTTAAAACGACCACATCGGCAACTTTGTCATCCAGCCGTAATACGGTCGATTTACCGGCGCAATGCACAATAACCGGAACAGCCGGAAATGGCTGGACAATCGGTCAAATCAATACTTTGGTCAAGCCACTGCATGATGAGATTGACGTTGAGGTCAGCAATATTACTGTATCGTCCGGCGGAGTTGTTATTGAGAGTGACGACTCCTACCGAGAGCGTATTTTGCTTGCCTTTGAAGCATTCTCAGTCGGAGGACCGAGAAAGGCTTACGAGTATTACGCACGCAGGGTTTCACAAGCGATTGTTGGTGTCCACGTCGGCAACGATGTTGATTCTTCCGGAAACGCGATTGGCGGCACGGTAGCCGTTACGTTGCTGACGACTGACGGACTGCCCGGCCAAGAATTGATTGACAAGGTGTCAGCGGCATTGAGCGATGAGACGGTACGTCCACTCTGTGACACTGTGATCGTGCGTGCGCCAGAAGTGGTGGAATACAAAATTGATGCCCGCTTGGTGCTGTTCAAAGGAGCTGATTCAAAATCGGTCTTAGCTGCTGCCAGCGCGGCTTGGTCAGACTATGAAACCGCCCGCTATTCCAAGCTCGGCAAAGATGTTGTGCCTTTGGATATTCAGACGGCCTTGAAGGTAAGCGGCGTGTACAACGTCATTTTGTCCAATCAGTATGGCGAATTGCGCGACAGCGATGCCATTTTGATTGCGCCTAATCAATGGGCGCGGTGCGTGTCATTTGGGCTGTCCGTCGATATGGAGCAGCAGGATGGCTAAGCTCAAATATGCCTTAATTATCGACCAAGACCCACGCTTTACGCGTTTGGCTAATCTCAGTAATGGCTACAGACGACTCACACTCACTAAGCTCATTCCACGTTTGCTTGAGCAAGTAGATGATAAACACCTTGAACTGTTGGCCGAGAGCCGAAGCATGGTTGGCTCAGACGGTTATTGGTTGGCCAAAGACAATAAAACCCGTCGCAAGCTCATTAAAGATGCCGTATTTTTGCACCGTCGCAAAGGTACACCATGGGCGGTGCGTGAAATCTGCCGCCGTTTGGGGTTTGGCGAAATCAAACTGATTGAGGGATTGGGCGGCCAAATCTACGACGGCAGTATTAATCATAAAGGCATTTATATGTATGGCGACCATAGATTGTGGGCGCACTACTCAATTATTTTCAACCGGCCGATTACCAATACGGAAGCCCTCCTGTTGCGGGAAACACTTCCGGCCTTTGCACCAGCACGCTGCGTATTGGTGCGTTTGGACTATCAGGACACACCGCTTTATTACAACGGCAAAGTAAATTTTGACGGCGATTACAATTTCGGAGCAGCTTAAAGATGGCAACAATACAAGAAAATAAAGTCACCCCAGAATGGGTGGACGATTTATATCAAATCGAAATGACCGACCCAGTTATGGGAGGGGCAGATGGTGTAGCGAATCGCCAGGCCAAGCAGTTGGGAGCGCGAACACAGTGGTTGAAGAAGAAGTATGAAAATCAAGAAGATGAATTTAATAAATATAAAAAATCCGTTGAATCAGCTACAGAGCTCAAGGCAGGGATTACTAAACTAACTTCTGACATCGTGAAACATAAGGATGATGGTGGTTATGCAGTCACTCCTAAAGCTATTGTGGATTATCTCGCTTCCCAAAGTGTATCAGTCAAAGATGTAAATGAATTAAGAAACTACGAAAGTAACGGTTTATATGTCAATGTGAGTGGTTATTACGCGTCTACCCCTGGTATTGGTGGTGGGCTGTTTGTCGCAGCCCCAAATGACAAAACCAGTGTCGACAATGGCGGTACCATTATCGTTGCCTCCAACGGTATGCGTTGGCACCGTCTGCATTTTAGTGTCTTAAGTTTACGTGATTTTGGATATGACTCCAACCGCAACAATGAAGTTGCTGCATTTAACGCTGCTGATACTGCTGGTTTAAATGTAGTGATGGATTGTTTAGGATTAACTATTGATGTTGGCAATAACTATCCGCATGGCAATAAATATACAAACGGAAAATTTAACATCAACGGAAAAATTGTTGATGTGCAATATCAGACACCCCGCACGGGCATTGGCCGTTTTATTACTGGTTCTGGTGCAGCAGCCAACCTCAAATCGAATGAATGGACCGGTGCAGGTTTAATCGCTATTGGCGAAGGCGCAATGGGGCAGATGGAAAAATGTGTTTCCGCAATCGCTATTGGTGACCGTGCGCAGGGTTTTTCTAAAGTAAGCAGGGACAATATTGCTATTGGAGCTGACAGCTTAATCAACGTACAAGCTGAAACAGAATGGTATGAACAGTCAAAAATGGCTGGCACGCGCAACATCGGCATTGGCGGCAATGCAGGCCGTGGAATCACAAGTGGCTTTTCAAATGTCGCAATTGGGCGAAATGCCGGGCAAGGATTGAGTTCAGGGTCATCAAATATTGCACTTGGCGCAGGCGCGATGGCAGGGACAGCCCCAGTCGGATTAACGGGCGAAATCGAAGTTTTCTGGCCATCCCCAACCTCAAAAACAATCGCAATCGGCGAAGCCGTACTGCAATCATATCAAGGCCGCGCAGCTCAAACTGCCATTGGCGGGAGCGCGGCGCGAAATACAAAAATGGCTGAAAAAGTTACCGTAATCGGCGCGGCGGCAATGGAGAACCTGGAAAGAAACCGCGCTCCAAATGGCGGAGATGTTGTCTGGACGGGAACCGAAGTAGGTACCTACGCCCAATCTGGAAAAAGCATTACGCTTACATTTCCCAACATTCGTGGTGCGCAAGCGAATTATTGGGTGGGCATACGCCTTACATCAGGCACGGCGCAAACCTTACAAAACGACGTCGTCCCGGCTCAGGTTGTATCGGTGAACGGCAATACATTCACCATTCAAAGCTCTAAAGAACTGACCGCCACCGGTGCAGCTGAGCTGAAATACGTCTATTCTGCAAATTCAGCTGCTACTAAAAACGAAGAGTTGACCATCATCGGCTCAAACGCGATGAATAAGGCTTTGACTGCAGGATATTCAACAATCATCGGCGCAGATGCCGCGTTGTTTGGAGACAATTATCTAAAAACGACCGCAATCGGGGCGTCATCATTGCGAACAGGCACCCATATTTCAACCACCGCTATTGGGTATTGGACAATCCCTACGGCAAGCAGTGAGCAATGCGTTGTTATTGGTGATAGTGCCGGGTATCGAAATGTCCAAGGCGATATTTTAAAAGGCAAAATCACAAACTCCATCGCCATCGGCTATGGCGCGCGAATCAATGGCGATAACGAAATCCAAATCGGCACAAACGGGCAAACCCTATATGCCCCGACCGCTGTCAACATCCGCTCCGATGGCCGCGATAAAACCGACATCAAACCGCTTTCAGACGGCCTGAAATTTATCATGAAATTGAAGCCGGTCACAGGCTACTACGACCGCCGCGATGCTTATGTTGACGAATTGTTTGCCGATTTTCCAGAAGAAGAACGCGCAGTCAAAGTCCGCGAATGGTGGAAGAACCCAACAAAAGACGGCCGTCATAAAGAAGACCGTTTGCAGCATTGGTTTATCGCACAAGACATTGCCGCACTGGAAGATGAATATGGCCGCCTGCCGATGGTAAATGAAAAGAACGATACATACACCATCGAATACGAAACGTTCATCCCAGTTTTGACTAAAGCCATTCAAGAAATGGCCGCAAGAATTGAAACATTAGAAACCGAAATCAAGGAATTGAAAAAATGACAAGATGTGTAATTGATTCAGACGACCTGTTCGTAGAAGAGCAATATTTTGATGACGGCCGCCAAAGTATCGAAGCCGAAGTTCCGCCGCTGAAAGAAAACCAAGCGGCAAGATGGACGGGCGAGAGCTGGGAGATTATTCCCGATTATCGCGGCGTCTTGGTATTTACCAAAGATGGCGAGCAAATCTGGCAACAAATCGGAAGCCTGCCTGATGGCGTCAGCCTGACCCCGCCTGAATCGGTAAATATTGACGGCTTAAAATCCGTAAAACTCGTCGCATTAAATGCTGCCGCTCAGGCTTTTATTAACAAGCACGCTGGTATCGACAGCGTACCTGAATTTGAGTTTGCAAGCTGGGCAATTCAAGCCGCCGAAGCGAAGGCTTGGCAGGCAGATAAAGCCGCGTCAACGCCGGTGCTTGACGGCATTGCCACAGCCCGTGGTATCCCGGCTGATACGCTTAAGGCTGCTGCGTTGCGTAAAACGCTGGCTTATGAGCAACTTGCCGCCCATGTGGCAGGCCAGCGCCAAGCGCTGCAAAGCAAAATTGAAGCTGCTAAGAAACAATCTGATTTAGACAAAATCGAGATTGTATTCTCTTTGCCGGAGGCCGTCTGAAAATGGCAAAAGTCTATTTGGCTTTATATAAAGGCCGCAAGACGATAAAAACGCCCAAGGACTTGGCTTTCCGCATTATCGAATGGGTAATACGCAAAGTTACCGGCGGTCAATATTCTCACTGTGAAATTGCGGTGTCGGTAGAGTTTTCAGACGGCCTCTTTGATTGCTATTCATCATCTTTTCGTGATGGTGGTGTGCGCTGCAAACGTATGCCGTTGCCTGCCGAAAAGTGGGATTTGATTGTGCTGGATAATCAACAAATTGTCATGGAGCGTCTGTTTTCTTTGTGGAGATGCACTAAGGGCAAGCGCTATGATTTATTGGGTGTGTTATGCGTGACATCGTTTTTCCGTCGTTTTTTGAGGCAGTCGGCGGACAAATGGTTCTGCTCGGAATGGTGCGGGGCAGTAATGGGAGTAGCCGAGCCATCATTATGTTCGCCGGTTGACTTGAGAAAGGCCGTCTGAAATGCAGCCGAAAACAAAAAACTTCACTCTTTATCGCGGCGACACGCACTTGTTTAAGGTGAGATTGACCGCCGAATCAACTCCGTTGGATTTGTCTCATACGCATTTTCAAATGGATATCGTGGCCGGGGATGGTTCGGTAGTTCGTCCTGAAATCAAGGTTGCGGACAATTTGGTTGTATTACTATTTCCGTCCGCCTTAACCCGTAGTTTAACCTGGCTCCGTGCATCTTATGACTTACGTGCGGTTTGCGGAAATGTGGTTAAAACCTATCTGCAAGGCGAGATTCAAGTTAAACCGAGTGTAACGAATGTTGTTGTTGATTTGTCGGATGATGAGCCGCCCGCAGAGACAGTTAATGTTGATGTCAGCGGTCAGGCAATTATTGTGTTGCCGTCAGCTGGTAGCACAACTGATTCTGCGGTTATTGACGGTTTATTGGCCAAGATTCAGCAGCTTGAGGTCGCCGTTAAGGATGCCGATGAAAGCTCTGAAATCGCAGCATTGTCTGAACAATTGGCCGTTGCTCAAGCGGCAATTAAGTCTGCTGGTTCATTAGAAGGCCGTCTGAAGTTATTGGAAAGTAGCAGTGCGAATATTTCTGAACAGGCGGTGGAACTGGCGAAACAAAAGGCTGAGCTGGATAATGCATTGAATAAACTGGTTGAGTCTGATGCAACAGTTTCTGCTTTGAAGAGTCAATTGGAGATCTTGCGTATCCAGTTTGATTCAGCCAAGGGCAGTGATGAGATTGAAGCCCTACATCTGAAAATTTCTAAAGTAATGGCCGACTTGGAAGTTGCAAAGCAGTCTGCAGCCGCAGCTGAAGAAAGTGAGGAGTTGGCTGCGTTACAAAAGAAAATCGAAGACCTACAGACATTATCGGAAACACAGAGCAGCATTACTGCTGAAATTGCAGAACTCAGAAGACTTCTCGGTTTACGTAAATGTGAAAAGATTCATTTGACCCAAGATTTATGGGCAGATGGCGGATATACATGGTTGGAGGCTAAGTTCAAGAATACTTACAATGATCCAAAGGTATATCTGGCTCTTGAACATAAAACGATGGTCGTCTTGTTCCTCAATCATAACTTTGGGGCAAAAACTGACCGTAGCGTCAGAATTCGCACTAATTATGACAAGCCTAAGATTGACGTTGATTACTCTGTCTTCTTATATGTAGAAGAATGGAGCGATTCAATTAGTTAAAAGAGAAACGGCTGCGCGGCGGTGTCCTACCACCGTTCTCCGCGCCAGCCTCAGCAGTCCATACCTGCGTTAGCCTTTTTTACCGTACCTCGCGCGAGGCACGGTGATTCTATCACTAACGATAAGGGAACTGTGAAAAATGAAATGCCGTTGCAAAAATTGTTTTAAACTTTTGGCTGTTGGCCGTGGCTGCTTTGAAATCAAGTGTCCACGCTGCAAACTGCTGAATCAATTTAAAACAGAGTAATTCAAATCTGAGTGCCTTTGAGTACCTATACTTAATATATAAGGAGTAGTTATGACTCAAAAGCCTCTGCCTATCGTCCCATGGATGGGTGGCAAACGCCGTTTGGCAAAACATTTGTTACCCATGTTCCCCGAGCATACTTGTTACGTTGAGCTGTTTGCCGGTGGTGCAGCATTATTCTTTATGCGACCGCAACCAGCAAAGGTTGAAGTATTGAATGACTTGAATGGTCAACTTATCAATCTATATCGTGTTGTACAGCACCATTTTGATGAATTTGTGCGCCAATTCCAATGGACACTAACCAGCCGAGAAGTATTTGCAAGACTCCAATCAACACCTCCTGACTGCATGACCGATATTCAGCGTGCCGCACGTTTTTTCTATCTGCAACATAATGCCTTTGGAGGCAAAATTTGCGATCAGCACTTTGGAACAGCTACAACTGGTAAGGCATGGAATGCAGCTCAAATTGCAGATAAACTTCAAGTTGCTCGTAATCGGTTGAGTGGCGTATATGTGGAAAATGAATCATGGGAGCGTTGTTTTCAACGGTACGACCGAGAGCATACATTTTTCTACGCAGACCCCCCGTATTGGCAAACTGCAGGCTATGATCGCTCATTTGATTGGCATCAGTATGAGCTGCTGGCTAAAATGATGCGCGAATGTAAGGGTAAAGTCATGCTCTCTATCAACGACCACCCAGATATCCGTGAATTGTTTAAAGGCTTCCGAATTACCGAACTGAACCTGGTATATTCTATTAGTCGAGATAAAACACAAAAAACAAGTGGAGAGCTAGTTATCTGCAATTGGTAAAAAGCGACGGTGTCGTCGCGTTATAGAAAAAATCCTGCCTAAGATTGGCAGGATTTGAAAATAGCTTTCACATTATGAAATAAAAGAGCATTTCATTTTTCTCAAAAAATCGTCTGATTTATCTCGGCGCGCTTCAGCCTGAAGTGCTTCTAAAAATGCCATATTTTCCGAAGGGTTTATCTTCAAAAATATGGCATAATCACTTTATTGCAAACCAAGGAATCTTATCGTGAGTATTTCTCTGTCCCAATATCTGCTCTACCTGCAATACATGTTGGCAGGTATCGCCATGACCGTTGTTTTTGCTGCCGTATATCTGCGGATTACACCCGTTGAAGAATTGCGCCTGATTAAAAACGGCAACCTTGCCTGCGCCTTGTCATTTGGCGGCGCGTTGGTCGGTTTCTGTCTGACGCTGGCATCAAGTATTGCACACAGCGTCAGCTTCATCGATTTTATCCTGTGGGCCCTTGCCGCAGCCGTAATTCAGATTTTTGTCTATTTCGCTGCGACAATGATGATTAAAGGCGCTACCGCAGAACTCATCGGTAATAATGTCGCCGTCGGCGCGTTATTTGGCGCAGTATCCATTTCGATTGGCATTTTGAACGCTGCTTGTTTGACTTGAATACCCATACCTTGAATTTTGTATCCCTATTTATTTTATAAGGAGTTGAAATGTTCAACTTTATCAAGAAACAGTTTATCGACGTTATTCAATGGCCGAATCCCGATGACAGCCTGCTGATGTGGCGTTTTCCGATTGCCGATGAGGAGATCCAAAACGGTGCGAGCCTGACTGTGCGTGAGGCGCAGATGGCGATGTTTGTCGATGAAGGCGTAACCGCCGACGTGTTCGGACCGGGGCGTTACACGCTTAATACGCAAACGCTGCCAGTGCTGACCAACTTGAAAAACTGGGACAAGCTTTTTGAGTCTCCGTTTAAATCGGATGTTTACTTTTTCAATACCAAACAACAGCTCGCACGAAAATGGGGTACGTCCCAACCTGTTACCGTGCGCGATGCCGAGTTTGGCGCGGTGCAACTGCGTTCGTTCGGTATGTATTCTTACCGCATCAGCGATCCGGCAAAATTTTTCAAAGAAGTCAGCGGCGTGGCGGCGCAATACAGCGGTGTAGACTTGGAAAACCAACTGCGCAATATTGCAGTCACCCAATTGGCGGCCGCGTTTGGTAGCTCCGGTATCCCATTTTTGGATATGGCGGCGAACCAAGTTTTGCTGTCGCAAAAAATCGGCGAATTGCTTGGCGCGGAATTTGCCAAGCTGGGTTTGGCGCTGGAAAACTTCACTGTTGAAAGCATTACCTTGCCTGCGTCTATTCAGGCTGCATTGGATAAGAAAATTTCAATGGGCGTTATCGGCGATTTGGGACGTTACACCCAATATCAAACCGCCGAATCCATCCCGCTTGCGGCACAAAATGAAGGCGGACTTGCCGGAATCGGTGCAGGTTTGGGCGTGGGTGCCGGTATTGGTCAGGCGATGGCGGGTGCTATGTCAGGCATGATGCAGCCGAATGCGCAACAGGCTCAGCAAAATGTTCAGCCGGCTGCCGAAGATCCGCAGGCGAAATTGGTGAAACTCAAGTCTTTGCTGGATGGCGGTTTGATTTCGCAAGAAGATTTTGATAAAGCTAAGGCTGAAGTGTTGAAACAGTTGATTGGTTAATCAATTGAAGGCCGTCTGAAAAATATCATTCAAAGAAGCGTTGAGTTGCTTCTATGAAAAGGTTTCAGACGGCCTTTCAAATGATTTGATTAAGCCTGTTCGACTTCAAAAACGTTAAGGCCGTCTGAAACACTCCAACCCATTCTGAAAAAGCAAACCCATGTCTCAAACTCCTTTCTTCAAAACCGACTGCCCAAGCTGCGGCGCACCTGTCGAAGCGCATTCTGCTTCTGCCGTGACGCTGGTGTGCGGCTATTGCAACAGCATGCTGGTGCGGAAAGATAACGGCGTTGTCGACTCCGGCCGCGACTCCGCATTGCTGGAAGATTTTAGTCCGCTGCAAATCGGAACCAGCGGCACATTTGTCGCACAACGCTTTACCTTGGTTGGACGGCTTCAGGTGCAATACGACGATGGTGCGTGGAATGAATGGTATACGCTGTTTGACGACGGCAGAGCCGGTTGGCTTTCTGAGGCGGGTGATTTATATGTGATGACCATGCCGGTCGAAATCGATAGTCCGCCGAGATTTGAAGACACGCGAGCTGGGTTTAGTGAGCTGACTTTTCAAGATAAACGCTATATTGCCTCTGATGTCCGCAAAATCAGCTTGAAACGCGCGGCCGCACAGGGCGAGCTGCCGTTTGTTTTAAAAGAGGATACAGAAAATCGGGTTTCCGACTGGCGTTGCGAAAACCTTTTCATCACGCTCGATTACAGCGACGACACCCCCGAAACCTTCTTCGGCCGCATGGTGAACTTGGATGATTTGAAGTTGGAAAACACCCGCAGCGAAGACGAAATCAAAGAAAGCGCAGGCCGTCTGAAAGGCAGTATTTCCTCAGAAAACTGTCCCAACTGCGGCTCGTCCGTCCACTGGGTCAACGGCCTCACCGCCCATCTCAACTGCCCAAGCTGCGGCAGCGAATTGGCAATCGGCAAAGACAAAGCCGAACTCATTACCGCCAACGCCATGCGCACGGCGCAGCAAAGCCTGTTTACCCTGCCCGTCGGCAGACAAGGCCGTCTGAAAAACCGCGAATTTTACGTTATGGGCGCGGTCAGATACGCCGAAACAGACGCGCAGGAAACATTTGAAAACCTGTTCAGCGGCCTCAACCGCACGCTCACGCCCGAAGGTCAATGGTCGGAGTATCTGCTTTACAACCCGACGCAGGGGTTTCTGTGGCTGGTCGAATCCGATGACGGCTGGAACCTTTCCCAAACCCAAAACACATGGCCGCGCCTCGACCGCAACCACCAACCGCAAGGCTGCGGCAAACTTTACGACTACGGCGGCAGGGTCGAAGTCGCTGCCGGTGCGTTCTACTGGCGCATCCGAAGCGGCGATTTGAACTATTACAGCGACTACCGCGACGGACAAAACCGCAAACTTTGTGCCGAATTGAACAATCACGAAATGGCATGGAGTAGAAGTGCCCCCATTGCTTATCGGGAAATTGCAGATGCGTTTAATCTGACCAGCCAAGCTCCGCATTACACTGCAAACATGGCGGCGGACGGTATTGATAAATCATTAAGAATCATAATGACCGCCATCTTGGTTATCGTCAATCTCCCTGCGTTTCTGACCGGCGACAGTTCTGCTGCGCTTACCGTCATCTTTATAGGATGCTGGTTGTTGTGGACCATGGGCAAAAAAGACGAAGACGAGGATTAACATGTCGAGAATTACTTACATCATTTTCAGCACCATCATCATCGTCATCTCCATGATCATCAGCTACGGCTCTTCCGATTCTGACGGCTCGCGTATGCACTCCGGCGGCTATTACGGCGGCAGCGGCTATTCTGGAGGCCATAAATGACCCACATGCCCGGTAATCATGGTCTATTGGACTTATATGGCTGCGATGAAGCCATCTTAAAAGATGAAGGCCGTCTGAAAACTACTTTGGTAGCTGCTGCCCAAGCCGCAGAAGCCACCATATTGACCGAACACTTCCATACCTTCGGCGGCGCAGGCGGCGTAACCGGCGTTTTGCTGCTTGCCGAGTCCCATATCAGTATCCACACTTGGCCTGAACACCGCTTCGCTGCTATTGATGCATTTATTTGCGGCGGTATGAAATTGGAAAAAGTGAAGGAAATCTTGTGCAGGGAGTTGGCGGCAGAAAGGGCTGTTTGGACGGTTGCGCAACGTGGCGAAGGTATATTGGACGATATACAACCATCGGTTGAACAATAAAATCTGTCAGGCCGTCTGAAAAAAATTGGCTGATAGTAAATTAGATAACAAATTTTGTATAAAAAGGCTTTTAAACAAAATGCTTAAAATAAAATATTGGAAGAGAAACAGAAGTTTGCCATTGGTTATTTACTTGCTTGCGGGTTTGTTTTTGCTTGGAGTGGAAAGTGCCGAAGCAAAAAAATTAACACATGAACGTACCGAGTATTGCCGTAATCAAGTTTATGTCAGTAATAACCAAGGAGCATCCCTGCAAGCTCAACTGGACGATAAAGCATCTTCAATCGCTCAATTGCACCATATGCAATACCTTTGCGTTATTGGTAATGGC
This sequence comes from Neisseria sp. 20925_1_37, assembly GCF_041433255.1. Taxonomy (NCBI): domain Bacteria; kingdom Pseudomonadati; phylum Pseudomonadota; class Betaproteobacteria; order Neisseriales; family Neisseriaceae; genus Neisseria; species Neisseria sp. 20925_1_37. The sequence goes on from NZ_JAPWBC010000005.1 coordinate 152,439, forward strand.
AGCAAAAATACCGAAGAAGGATACTCTTGGATAAAAGTAAAAAAAGTACCTTTGGCAATCAAAGAAAACCAAATCAGTTGCCATGATATGAGCCTGCCTGACAACTGCACCAAACCTACCGATTTCCCGACTGAATGGAAAATCAAACCGCCCAAAGGCAAAAAATGTCGTCTTTCCACTCATGTTGATAATGAAGGTCAGTTGCTTATTGTCGCAAAAGGCGTTTGCCCGACCGGATGGGTAAAAGAGAGAGATGTACAATTTTTTGCCGATTAGTAAACTTGGCTTTAGTTAAAGAAAACAAAGTTCACCATATGGCAGAACAATCAAGAAAAAAGATTTAACGTATTCTTTATTAAAAGACAGGCCGTCTGAAAGCATATTCGATCCGTTTTCAGACGGCCTTATCTCACATTTTTAAAATATCCTGATTAAGGAAATCAGAAATGCATGTTCGTACTTCCATCATTTTTGCCTTATCCATGCTCACCTTAGGAGCATGTGTCAGTCATCATCCTTCGGTTTCTCATGCTTCAACGGTGAAAGACCGTGCATATTATTTCCAACATCTTGACGAAGCCCAAGCAAAAAAAGAGCAATGTTTGAAAGACAGAGTATTTGAAAAAGCAGGCGTTGATATGGAAAACAGCAGAGATCAACAAATGATTGCTGCATATCCCGATGACCTTTTAATGCTCAACCAAGATAATGCGGAATTATTTTCTTGTATCGCTGCGTGGACGGCTGCTAATTCCGCAGAACCATTACGCAAATGGCAGAGGGAAAATGAGGAAAGTGAAGCCACCAAGCAAAAATTTGAGGCACAGGTTATGCGGTTTAAAGCAGAACTAGAAAAGAAATACTCAGAAATAGATTGGAAAAATTTTTATCCTGCCGCACTCTATCAGGAATCTGTCCATTTCCTTTACACAGACAGCACATCAGAAGAATATGCAAAAAAAGAAGCCATTGAACGTATCTTTATCGATAAAGCGAAACAGGTTATAGCAGAATCAGAAGCGAACAATATTGAAACGCTGACCCAAAAGATGTCGCAAACCTGCAAGGAGGATACTTGGGACTATATTCCTTCATGTAAAGTCTATTATCATGTTTTAAAAGAAAAACTCTCGAAAAAAACACTATCCGAATTAGTGGAGATAGAAAAACAGTATAACGACGGCGAGCATATGCCTGTTCCTATTTTATTTGAAGCTTATCGTTTTACCCTTGGATCTGCTTTGGAGAAAATAAATCGAGAATTAATGTCAGACTACGGTAAACTCGATTCCGAATATAGGCAGTGTGTAAAAAAAATCGGAGAAAAAGTCTCGGTTACCCAAATGGACAGCTTTGAAGAAAATTTCGAGCCGGAGTTTTATCTCGGTTTTTATCCCGAATGTGCCGTTACCGATAACATTATGAAACAATTGGAGTTTCCTCTGGATTTAAATGTCGCGGTTGAAAGCAAAATTTTCCACAAAATAGTCAAACAAAGCCAGGAAGAAAACGAGAAATTTCTCATCGATGAAGAGCTATCAGGAATAGCATGGCGGAAGCAGCTGGAAGAATCGCCTGAAGTCTTACAAACCAAAAAAAGCTTGGCTCAAAAATATGCCCAAACACCTTGGCAAAATTTTAGGAGCACTATAAAACAAGACTATCCAGATATCGAAAGTGACTTCTCGGGTACGGAAGAAGAACAGAAGCAGAAAAAGATAATTTCTACTGCCCTGAGGTTAATCTTGATTGAAAAAATACAGCCTGAAATGGACAAGTTAGAGAAAAAAAGTATAGATGAATTACTTACTGAACTACGAGCTCGTTGTAAAGAAGGAGAAGGAATAGATTGGCTAAGCGATACTCAGTGTATTCTGTATTACCGTACCTTCTTAAAAAAAATTCAGGGTCAAACTTTAGAAGAGCTATTAGCTTCAAAAGATAAATATGAAGAGGGGCCTTCCTTGGTTAAGTTTTCCTATAAGTTAGTATTAGAAGGGAAAGAGGTGAAACGATCCTTCGAACTGATAAAAAATGATGACAAACGCGAAGCAGCATACTGGCAATGTATCAAAAACATCAGCAAAACCATAAAGAAATCAGGCATTCTAGAAACTAACGATGCCGAGTCGATTATCTTGAACGAACCTGGTTGCAAACAGGTGTACTATGTCATGAGCAATATGAACGAAGAAAAACGGTTCACATATTTTGCCGACACGCTGCTTAACAAGAAACGTTTCAAAGAAGCTCCGAAAGTTCAACAAGATTGATGTAAACATTTCATTAAGAGGCCGTCTGAAGTCTTGCATATGCTGTTTTCAGACGGTCTTAAACCTTGTTCTGCTTAAACTGAAATATTAACGTTATATGGAAAAAACGCCTTTTTTTAAAACCGATTGTCCAAGCTGTGGTGCGCCTGTTGAGGCGTATTCCGCTACTGCCGTGACGCTGGTGTGTGGCCATTGTCACAGTATGCTGGTAGTTAGAAAAGGAAAGAAAAAAAGCGGGAGCATTGTCTCATATTCGGAGCGGGATTCTGCGCTCTTGGAGGATTTCAGTCCGTTGCAAATCGGTACGAGAGGTGTTTTTGCGCATCGGAATTTTACGCTGATCGGAAGATTGCAGGTGCATTACGATGTCGGCGTATGGAACGAATGGTATGCTTTGTTCGATGATGGTCTGACCGGTTGGCTGTCTGAAGTTGGTGATTTATATGCTATGACCTGTGAGGCTTCAGGCAAGGCAAAAGGGTTGCCGACAACTTTTGAGTCAGTTCGCCTTGGGCAGAGCTCTTTCGAGTTGGACGGTAAAACTTTTGTCGTTTCAGACGCACGCACCATCCATTACCGCAATACTGATGCACAAGGAGAGTTACCGTTTAACCTGACCGCAAAAAAGGCGACAGGTAAGGTTTGTGATTTTCGTTGTGGCAAGCTGTTTCTGACCATAGATTTTACAGTATCGCCACTCACCATTTATCTTGGCCGCGTTGTCAGTTTGAATAGCCTGAGGCTGGAAAACTTACGCAGCGATGATGAGATTCAGGCAAGTGCAGGTCGTCTGAAAGGAGAAATTCACGCCGAAGCCTGCCCTAATTGTGGCTCATCGGTTCATTGGCCAAGTGGCGTAACTTCTTTTCTTCTTTGTTCCTCTTGCGGCAGCAGTCTGAATACGACGAAAGATACTGTCGAATTGATGAAGGAAAATACAGCACGGCAGGAACAGCAGAACTTGTTTACGCTGAATATTGGCACAGTAGGCCGTCTGAACGATACGGAATATCGGGTGATTGGCGCCGTACAATATGCCGAAATCCCTTTCGGCAGTATTACCCGTAACTATGTTGTCAAGGAAGAGCGGTTTGGGAAGTGGACGGAATACCTGCTTTACAATACACAGCAGGGCTTTGCTTGGCTGGTAGAATCGGGAAATAGCTGGCGGTTTTCGGAAACTTTGCAAGCATGGCCGGAGTTTGATGTCAACGGCAACCCTATCGATGAGGAGGTGGTTGATCGTTACGGCGGGCGGGTTGAAACAGCAGCGGGAGCGTTTTATTGGTGTGTCAAAAGCGGGGATTTGATTGACTATACCGAATACCGTTCAGCAACAGATTATTCTGACAATTCCAGATTGTGTGCCGAACAGGGCAAGGATGAAACGGTTTGGAGCAGAAGCAAACCTATTCCTTACAGCCAAATGAGAAAGGCATTCGACCTGCCGCGTGATTCGGTAGGTGCGTTTGGCTTATGGCTGACAAACGAAGAGAGGCGTCCTGAAGATCGTGATGACAGAATCCGTGCTTTTGCTACGTTGATTCTCATCGTTATCAATCTTCCGGCGTGGTTGTCTCCGGATTTGTTGAGCTTTGAAGGCATTGGGGTTAGTTTGTTTGCATTGGTGTGGATATGGATAGCGGAGAGATTTAAAGATGACGACGATTACGAAGAAGAGAGGGGGGTTATGATACTTGGCTTCTTCTTTATGATTTTTATTGCTACCTTATTCAACTATGTTAGCGTAGATGAAGGTGATTCGTCTTATTCGGGCAGCGGCTACAGTGGTTATTCTGGTGGACATAAATAGTACGAGGTGCACTCAAACTAAAGCAACCGCTATCTCATTTTTTTCAGACGACCTATTTCAAAAACATGCTAACTCGCCGTCAATTTCTCAGTTATACCGCCGCGCTTGGCGCTGCTTCTGCTTTTTCTTGGCAGACTTACAAATACCTCAACCGCAAACCGCCGGTTTCTATTAACCGTGTTGGCTTGCCGTTAGGGCATTTGTTGCGCGACGGAGAATTGTTACAAGCGCCGGCTCGTCGTTATGGATGCAATACCTTGATACTTGGTGGCGGTGCAGCTGGTTTGGGGGCATTGTGGTATTTGGCGAAGCATAATCACTGCGATGTATTGTTGGCAGAAGGGTTTGAACGCAATGGCAACAATGCTGCCTATACGTCTTCAGACGGCCTGAAAGCGCCGAGTGGCGCGCATTATTTGGCTTTGCCGTCGAAAGAAAGCGTGTATGTGCGCGAGATGTTGGCGGATTTCGGGATTTTGCAGCCGGACGGCAGCTTTAGGGAAACCGATTTGGTCTATGCGCCCGAATCACGCCTCTTATATCAGGATAAATGGGTGGAACATTTATTGCCGAAAGAAGATGCGGATTCCAAACGGTTTTTTGATTTGATAGGCCGTATGAAACAGGCTTACGGAGATGACGGTAAGAAAATTTTTGCCATTCCGATTGCGTTGTCATCGGTAGATGAGACATGGCGCAAACTTGATGATTTAACGTTCAAACAATGGCTTGAGCAAGAAGGTTACCACTCGCCCGAACTTTTATGGTATCTCGATTATTGTTGCCGCGACGATTACGGACAGGGCATAGCGCAAGTATCCGCCTTTGCCGGACTGCATTATTTTGCCGCCCGCAACAGCGCGGAAACCGTCCTCACTTGGCCCGAAGGTTTGGCACATCTTTCCGAAAACCTGCGCCGTCATGCCGATTTGCACGAAGGCTGGCAATGGCCGTCTGAAAACCGTATCCGTTTGGAGAAACCTGCTTCGGTTAATGCTTCTGCTGTCAAAGTTAAACCGCTTTCAGACGGCCGGATTGAAGTGTGGCTGCGTGATAATGCAAAAGGGGAAACCGTTGCCGTCACCGCGCAATACGTTATCTCCGCTATGCCGCTGATGGTTGCCGCCCGCATTATTGAATCTCCCGAACAATTTGGTCTGGACATCTCCGAATACGCGCCATGGCTGGTTTCCAATTTTGAACTGCACAGTTTCCCGAAAGAAAAAAACAACAGCGAACTTGCGTGGGACAATGTGGTTTACGGCAGCCAAGGGTTGGGCTATGTTGTTGCGACCAATCAGCTTATTCGGGTTGCCCGTCCTGAACGCACGATTTTTACTGCCTACGCCGCGCTCAATCACGATACGCCACAAGCCGTCCGCCGCCAGCTGCTTGAAGCAAGCGATGAAGAGCTGCTCCAGCTTGCCGCCCAAGATCTGCTTACCGCTTACGGCGAAGGCTTTTGGCGGCACGTTTCCCATGTTGACATTACCGTGCGCGGGCATGGCATGAGCGTGCCGAAGCCCGGCTATTTAAGCGATGAGGCTTTATTAAAAATCAGAAATCGAAATACTGGATTATTGTTTGCACACAGTGACTTAAGCAGTTATTCGGTATTTGAAGAGGCTTTATATTGGGGTGTGGAAGCGGCACGGAAAGTGTTGGAAAAAGGATAATTAGAATGAGGAGGATATTCGGCTAAATTTCTGTTTACATTCAAATTTCAATTTTAAAAGGAAACTATATGAAATATTTGAGTTTTTCTCTGATTGTTGCCTTAGGGTTAGGGAGCGCGGCATTTGCCTCTGCTGAAAAAATGCTGCCTCTGAACGAAACAGGCTGCATTGACCAACCCTTACAGGTTAAACGTGGCCAAGTGTATGGTTTTAATAGTTCGGCAGATGCCGGTTTAGTGCTTTCATTCGCGCCTGTTAGTCCCGGTGTCGTTGTGAAAGACCCGAAAGGCAAACGGATTGCTTTGGAAGTAGGGGCTGATGGTGATACGCCTGAAAACCGCTTCAGCTTTGCCGAAATTGATCAGAAAGGACGTTACACTATCCGCTTCCCGAGGACAGGTAAGATTGAATCTTTGTGTGTTAATGCCGCCAGTTAGGATAAATATTAAGCCGAATAATGCTTGATTTGTATGCTTGCAGTAAAAAAAGGCCGTCTGAAATCATATTCAGACGGCCTTTTTTTAACCTTATAACCTGATTAGGCTTTTGGTTTTAAAGCGGCAGCTTCGCGAGCCAGACGGGTGATGGTATCCCAGTCTTTGTTTTTGATGGCTTCTTTTGGAGTCAACCATGAGCCGCCGACGCACAAGACATTAGGCAGTGCCAAGTACTCGGGTGCAGTTGCCAGGCTGATGCCGCCGGTTGGGCAGAAGCGAACATCGGCGTAAGGGCCGTACAGGGCTTTGAGCATGGCTTTGCCGCCAACGACTTCGGCAGGGAAGAGTTTGAGGGTGTCGATGCCGTGTTCCAAAGCCAGTTGGACTTCGCCCGGAGTGGCAACGCCGGGAATCAGGGGGATGCCGCTGTTGTGGCTGGCTTTGGCGAGGGATTCGTGCAAACCAGGGCTGATGGCGAAAACCGCGCCTGCGTCTTCGACGGCTTTGAGCTGTTCGGGATTGGTTACCGTACCCGCGCCGACGATGGCGTTGGGTACTTCTTTGGCAATCAGGCGGATGGCGTCGAGGCCGACAGGGGTGCGCAGGGTGATTTCGAGGGTGGGGATGCCGCCTTCGACAAGTGCATGGGACAAATCGACGGCGGTGCTCAAGTCGTCAATCGCCATCACAGGCACAACTGCGCCGGCGGTCAGGATTTCGCGTGGGGTCAGTTTGGACATTTTAGGTCTCCGTTGGGGACTGTATCGTAATAGGTTCGTTAACATGGTTTCAGACGGCCTGATTGTTTTAAAAGGCCGTCTGAAAAGGGTTTAGGCAAATTCGCCGCCGAAGCTCATGGCACCGGTTTCTGCGCTGCTGGTCATACTGCGGAAGTTGGCGAAAAGTTCGCGGCCACAACCTTGTTGGTTCGCGCTCAAATCGATACGTTCGACTTCGCGGGCGTTCCATTCGGCTTCGTTGATCAGGACGTTGAGTTCGCCGCTAACGGAGTCGAAGCGGATCAGGTCGCCGGTACGGATTTTGGCGATGTTGCCGCCCATCAAGGCTTCGGGCGTCATGTGGATGGAGGCTGGAACTTTGCCGGACGCGCCGGACATACGGCCGTCGGTCAGCAGCGCCACTTTAAAGCCGCGGTCTTGCAGGATGCCCAAAGGCGGGGTCAGTTTGTGCAACTCGGGCATACCGTTGGCACGCGGGCCTTGGTAGCGGACGACGCAGACAAAATCGCGTTCCAACTCGCCGCGCTCAAACGCAGCCAATACTTCGCGTTGGTCGTTGAATACGATGGCGGGCGCTTCGATGATGCGGCAGCCTTCGCGCACGGCGGACACTTTAATCACGCCGCGTCCGATGTTGCCTTTCATCAGGCGCAGGCCGCCGTCCGGGGAGAACGGGTTGTCGGCTTTGCGCAGGATGTCGTCGTTGCCGCTGGTTTCGGGGGCTTCGCGCCATTCGAGTTTGCCGTCGATGAGGAAAGGCTCTTTGGTGTAGTGGCGCATGCCGTGTCCGACGACGGTATCGACATCGTCGTGCAACAGGCCTGCGTCCAGCAATTCGCGGATAACAAAAGGCAGGCCGCCTGCTGCGGTAAAGTGGTTCACGTCGGCTTTGCCGTTGGGGTACACGCGGATGAGCAGCGGGATGATGGAGGAAATTTCGTCAAAGTCGTCCCAGTTCAAAATCACGCCTGCGGCACGCGCCATGGCGACGAGGTGCATGGTGTGGTTGGTCGAGCCGCCGGTTGCCATCAGGCCGATCAGGGCGTTAATGAAGGATTTCTCGGTCAACATTTCGCCCAATGGTTTGATGGTGCCGTTTTTGATGCCGCGTGCAAGATGTCCGGCTGCGTAGCGGGTCAGGGCTTCGCGCAGGTCGGTGTATGGGTGGACGAAGGCGGCGGCAGGCAGGTGCACGCCCATCATTTCCATCATCATTTGGTTGGAGTTGGCGGTACCGTAGAAGGTACAAGTACCCGGGCTGTGGTAAGAGCCCATTTCGCTTTCAAGCAAGGCATCACGGCCGACTTTGCCTTCGGCGAAAAGCTGGCGGGTACGGGCTTTTTCTTTATTGCCGATACCGCTGGACATCGGGCCTGCCGGAACGAAGATGCCCGGAATATGGCCGAAAGACAAAGCGCCGATCATCAGGCCGGGAACGATTTTGTCGCATACGCCCATAAACAGGCTGCCGTCAAACATTTGATGCGACAGACCGATGGCGGTACTCATGGCAATCACGTCACGGGAAAACAGCGACAATTCCATGCCGGCGTAGCCTTGGGTGATGCCGTCGCACATGGCGGGCGTGCCGCCGGCGACTTGGGCAGTCGCGCCGTTTTTTTGTGCTTCGTCTTTGATTTGGTCAGGGAAGTCTTTAAACGGCTGGTGTGCGGAAACCATGTCGTTGTAGGCAGTGATGATGCCTAAGTTGGGGACGGTTTCCTGAAGCATTTCGATTTTGATGCTTTTAGGCATGGCGGCATAGCCGTGAGCCAAATTGCTGCAGCCGAGTTGGTTGCGCTCTAAGCGTCCCATCTGTTTGGCGCTGCGGATTTTCGCCAGATATTTTTCACGCGTCGGGCGGCTGCGCTCGATGATGCGCTCGGTAATCTCGGCGAGTTTAGGGTGAATAGGAGTGGGGTTCATGTGCTGTCTCCTGGCAAAACGATATGATAGGGATTTTGTTTGCGCGTTTCTGATTTTTGTATTGGGTATGTTTCAGACGGCCTTGAGCTGTGGGAACGAATAATAAGGGCCGTCTGAATATTTGAAGATTTCTCTTCGAAGCGTCCGCATATTATAGTACAAAATCTGTAATTTTGTTACAAAATAATTTGCTAAATGTAAGAAATTTGATTTAAATCGAGGTATGGTCAATTCGTAAAAGGATGGGCTGCAAAAGTCATCAAACTTTTATGTTAAATCAAACAATTTGTAAAAATGAGAATAGACAAAATGTGTAGCCATGTGTAGTATTACTACTCATTAGCCCGCTTGTTTGAAATTTTGGTGCAGGCGATTGGTTTTTTACTGCTTATTGCTTAAAGGCTTTTGATTCTAATCGATTTTTATAGATGATGACAGTCCAAAAGTTTTGAAGCAAGCTTCCTCAACGAGAGATGAAACAATGAGTACACAGACAAATTTTGATTTGGTGTTATTTGGCGCGACCGGCGATTTGGCAATGCGTAAACTTTTGCCTTGCCTGTATCAGGCGCATGTAGCCGGTTTGCTTCATCCCGAAGGTCGTATTTTGGGCGTAAGCCGCAGCGAATTGGATACCGCCGGCTTTTTGGCTAAAGTGGAAACGAATTCTAAAATCCATGTCAAACAAAACTTCTCAGATGAAGCGTGGGCATCGTTTATCCGACGTCTTGAGTATTTGAAAGTCGATGTGACAAAGAAAGACGACTTCATTGCTTTGGGCGACTTGGTAAAAGCGCGCAAGAATACTGAAAATGTCGTGATCTACCTCTCAACTGCGCCGAAATTCTTTGCGCAAGCCTGTGAAAACCTTGCCGAAATCGGTTTGAATGCCGATAACGTACGCGTGGTTTTGGAAAAACCGTTGGGTACGGACTTGGCCTCTTCCCAACAAATCAATACAGATGTGGCCCGTTATTTCAAAGAAGAGCAAATCTACCGTATCGACCATTATTTAGGTAAAGAAAGCCTGCAAAACCTGCTGGCCTTGCGTTTTGCCAATGTGATGTTCGAGCCTTTGTGGAACAATAAATACATTGAAAGTGTACAGCTGACCATCGCCGAACAGTTGGGCGTGGAAGAACGCGGCGAGTTTTACGACATTACAGGCGCATTGCGCGACATGGTGCAAAACCACTTGATGCAAATGCTTTGTATGACTGCGATGGAAGCACCGGCGAGCTTGGATGCCGATGCCGTACGCGACGAGAAAGTGAAAGTCATCAAATCGCTGAAACCGCTGACCATCGAATCCGTCAACGAAAATGTTATTCGCGGCCAATATGTTGCAGCAAACGGCATGAACGGCTATCTGGAAGAAGTTGATGTACCGAAAGGCAGTTTCACTGAAACCTATGTCGCCATCAAAGCCGAAATCGAAAACGAGCGTTGGAAAGGCGTACCTTTCTACCTGCGTACCGGCAAACGCATGGCAGGCAAAGTGGCGGAAATCGTGTTGAACTTCCGTCCGCTGCAAAACCATATTTTTGACAACAGCCAACCTGCGCCGAATCGTTTGGTTATTGAACTACAACCGACCGAATCCGTCCGCCTTTACACTCAAGTAAAAACCCCGGGTGCAGGCAACAAAGTCGAAGTGACATCGATTGGCGTGGACTTGGGCACAGCCGTAGAGGGTCGCCGTGCCGAGGCTTATGAGCGCCTGCTGCTGGATGTGATTAACGGCAAACTCGCTTTGTTCAACCGTCGTGACGAACTTGAAGCCGCTTGGGAATATGTGATGCCGATTTTGGAAAACTGGGCGAACAATACAACGCCTCCGCATGCTTACGAAGCCCATTCTTGGGGCCCTGAAGCTGCGCGCGTGCTGTTGGCCCGTGACGGCAACAAGTGGCACGAAGAGCAATAATATTTCTTTCAGACGGCCTTGTTTTCCAACAAAAGGCCGTCTGAAACCATGAAAGGACGAAACATGTTTGTTTGGCACGAACAAGAAAACGCTGCAACTGCCGCTCAAGCTTTGGCTGATGCCGTTGCCGCCGCATTGCAAGCCACGCTGAATGAGAAAGGCCATGCAGTTTTGGCCGTTTCCGGCGGTCGTTCGCCGATTGCGTTTTTCGAGGCTTTGTCGCAAAAAGATTTAAATTGGCAAAATGTCGGCATTACTTTGGTGGACGAGCGTATCGTTCCGACCACGCATGCCGACAGCAATACAGGCTTGGTACGCGAATATCTGCTCAAAAATAACGCGGCCGTTGCCACATGGATTCCTGTTGTTGAAGACGGAAAGTCTGAAACTGAATTACAACCTGAAGTTGTCGTTGCTTACGCATTGAAACATTACAAGCAACCTGACGTGCTGGTGTTGGGCATGGGTTCAGACGGGCATACGGCGTCGTTGTTCCCTCAAGCGCCTCAATTACAGGCCGCAATCAATGAAGCCAATGACCCGACATTGATTCATACTACGCCAGTTACCGCGCCGCATGAGCGTGTGAGCATGACTTTGGGTGCGATTGCCAAAACGCCGAATGTGTTTTTGGCTATTCAAGGCGCAGAGAAAAAAGCAGTATTTGATAAAGCCGCCGCAAGGGCCGATACCGAATATCCGACCAGCCTGATTCTCAATCACCAAGGAATTAACTGCCATGTCTACTATGCACACTGAAGCTTATCCTCGTTTGGTTGCCGATATCGGCGGTACGAATGCCCGTTTTGCACTTGAAACTGCACCACAGGTCATTGAAAAGGCTGAAGTCTTGCCTTGCCAGGATTACGACACCATTGTCGATGCCGCCAAAACTTATTTGGAACGCGCAGGCAGTCCGAAAGTCTTGCACGCCGCCTTTGCGATTGCCAATCCGATTTTGGGCGACTGGGTGCAGATGACCAACCACCACTGGGCATTCTCCATCGAAACCACCCGCCAGGCTTTGGGTTTTGAAACGTTGATTCTGTTGAACGACTTTACCGCCCAGGCTTTGGCGGTAACAAAAACCGATAAGAAAGACTTGATACAAATCGGCGGTCAAAAGCCCATCGAATTTGCGCCTAAAGCCGTTATCGGTCCGGGGACCGGTTTGGGTGTCAGCGGTTTGGTGCACAGCGCTGCCGGCTGGGTAGCGTTGGCAGGCGAGGGCGGCCATACCAGCTTCCCGCCGTTTGACGATATGGAAGTATTGATTTGGCAATACGCTAAAAACAAATACGGCCATGTTTCTGCCGAGCGTTTCTTGAGCGGCGCAGGTTTGAGCCTGATTTACGAAGCATTGGCCAAACGCGACAACATCAAACAATGCCGTCTGAAGCCTTCTGAAATCACCGATAAGACATTGAGCGGAACATCGCCGATTTGCCGTCAGACTTTGGATATTTTCTGCGCCATGCTGGGTACGGTTGCTTCCAATTTGGCTTTGTCATTGGGTGCGCGCGGCGGCGTGTATTTGTGCGGCGGGATTATCCCGCGCGTGTTGGATTACTTTAAAACATCCCCGTTCCGCAGCCGCTTTGAAAATAAAGGCCGCTTTGAGGCTTATCTTGCCGCCATTCCCGTGTATGTCGTATTGAGCGAGTTTCCGGGCATCGTCGGCGCGGCGGTCGCATTAGACAATCATTTAAATAACGTTTAAACACACAAACGGCGGTGCAGGGCAGGGTGCGAAAATGTGCCTTGTCCTGAACGTCAAAGAATCAAAGGGTAGAGTATATGTTAAGCAAAATCAGCGAATCATTGTCCAATCTCTCCGGTGCGGAACGCAAAGTTGCCGAATCTGCGCTGGCCGAGCCGAAATGGTTCGTTCATGCCGCTGTGGCGGAAATCGCCGAGCGTGCATCCGTCAGTCAGCCGACTGTAATCCGTTTCTGCCGCAGCTTGGGTTACAAAGGCTTGCCTGAGTTCAAACTCGCTTTGTCTGCCAGCATCGGCCACGAAGGCATGCCTTACGTTCATGAAGAATTAAACGCCGATGACAACATGGGCAGCGTGGTCGAAAAAGTATTGGGCAATGCCGCAGCCTCCCTTTTGGGCGAGCGCCGCTTCCTGAAAGAATCCGAGCTTGAAAACGCGATTGCCATTCTGATGCACGCGCGACGCGTTGAGTTTTATGGTGTCGGCAACTCCGGCATCGTTGCCCAAGATGCGCAACACAAATTCTTCCGCTTCGGTATGTCCACCGTTGCCTATGTCGATACGCATACCCAGCTGATGGCGGCTTCCGTATTGACTGAGCAGGATGTGTTGGTGGCGATTTCCAATACCGGCTCATCTATCGAATTGTTGGATGCGGCCAGTATCGCCAAAGAAAACGGCGCAGCCGTTATCGCGCTGACTCGCAATGATTCGCCGTTGGCTCAAATGGCCGACTGCGTATTGAGCATTGCCACTCAGGAAAATGCCGAGCTTTATACGCCTATGGTGTCCCGCCTTCTGCAGTTGGCCGTTATCGACATTCTTGCCATCGGTTTGGCCTTGCGTTTGGGCGACACTGCCAGCACGCAACTGCAAAAAAGTAAAAAAAGCATACATAACAAGCACATCGAATACGATAAAGATTGATTCTTCACTGACATTTTCAGACGACCTCGTTCCATATCAAGGCCGTCTGAAACCTCAAAAAACGGAAACCACCCCGTTCCCGTTTCAGACGACCTCACGGCCGTTTTCTCAACAAAACTGTCCACTATCCAGGAGAGCATCCGATGAAACACCTTCACGATTTACCAGCTTGGTCAAAATTATGGATACATTTTGACGAAACCAAAGAACAACACATGCGCGAAATGTTCGAGCAAGACCCCGAACGTGCCGAGCGCTACTGGCTGCAGGTTGGCGGCCTGACTTTGGATTATTCTAAAAACCGTATCAACGACGAAACCATGTCGCTTTTGTTCGAGTTGGCGCGTGAAGCAGGCGTGCCGGAGCGGATGCAGCAAATGTTCCACGGCGAAAAAATCAATACGACAGAAAACCGCGCCGTACTCCACGTTGCCCTGCGCAACCGCACCAATGCCCCCATTGTTGTGGATGGTGAGGATGTGATGCCTAAAGTCAACCATGTCCTGCAACGCATGGGCGAGTTCGCGCATGAAGTCCGCAGCGGCAGCTGGTTGGGCTATACCAATCAAGTCATTACCGACGTCGTCAACATCGGTATCGGCGGCTCCGACCTCGGCCCTCTGATGATGTGTACTGCGCTCAAGCCTTTCGGTCATCCGCGCCTGAACATGCACTTCGTCTCCAACGTGGACGGCTCCCAACTGCGCGACGTATTGTCCAAAGCCCACCCTGAAACCACGCTGTTCATCATTGCTTCCAAAACCTTTACCACCCAAGAAACCCTGACCAACGCCCTGACCGCGCGTAAATGGTTCTTGGATCATGCAGGCGATGAAAGCGCCGTGGCCAAACACTTCGTTGCCGTATCGACCAACCAAAAAGCCGTTGCCGAATTCGGTATCGATACCGCCAATATGTTTGAATTTTGGGACTGGGTCGGCGGACGATACAGCCTGTGGTCGGCCATCGGCCTGCCGATTATGCTGTATCTCGGCGAAGAAAACTTCATCGAAATGCTCAACGGCGCACACCTGATGGATCAACACTTCATCAATACGCCGCTAGAGCGCAACATGCCCGTCATCCTCGCCCTTATCGGCATCTGGTACATCAACTACTACGGCGGTGGCAGCCACGTTATCGCGCCTTACGACCAACATCTCCACCGCCTGCCCAAATTCATCCAGCAGCTCGATATGGAGAGCAACGGCAAACAAGTTACCCTTGACGGCAAACCGGTCGGTTACGAAACTTCCCCGATTATTTGGGGCGAAACCGGTATCAACGGCCAGCACGCATTCTTCCAACTGCTGCACCAAGGTACGCACATCACGCCGATTGACCTGATTGCCTCTCTTGAAAAACGCAGCAATTTGCAAGGCCATCACGAAATCCTGTTGGCAAACGTTTTTGCCCAAGCCGAAGCCTTTATGCGTGGCAAAACGCCTGACGAAGTACGCGCCGAGCTTCAAGCCCAAGGCATGGACGAAGCGCGTATCGAAGAACTGGTTCCACACAAAACCTTCTCTGGCAACCGTCCAACCAACCTCATCCTCATGGACAAAATCAACCCGCGCAATATGGGTAGCCTGATTGCCATGTACGAACACAAAACCTTCGTCCAAGGCATTATTTGGGGCATCAACAGCTTTGACCAATGGGGCGTAGAACTCGGCAAACAACTGGCCAAAACCATTCTTGCCGAATTGACCGGCGAGACCGAAGTGCAAAAACACGACAGCTCCACTACACGCCTGATTAATCTTTATTTGAACGCCAACAAATAAAGCATTTATTTAAAGCTAAGGCCGTCTGAAATTTTCAGACGGCCTTTTGTTTTATTCCGGATCATCCGTAAACGCATTTTCCCGAAATATCAGTACAAATGTGAAAAGATACAGTACGAACACGTCGATAGTCAGAATCGCAGGAACGGTGATGAAGAAAATAGGGTTCACGTTCATTAAGAAAGCGCGCGAGACGGCAGCCATAAAGAGAAGTGGGACGGCAATGCGGCAGAGCTTGGGGTAGTCGAGTTTGGTAAAGCCGCTGTGCCACAGACCGGCGGTCAGCCACACCATCATCACGCCGCCCATCATGCCGCCGAGGGTAATCAGGTGTAATGGAGCGGAGGAGGGCAGATTTTGCAGTTTCGCCGCACCTGTCCACAGATAGCCGGCTGCGGCAAAGAGTTGGAGCAAGTAATAAGTGCGGACGTAGTGTTTGCGCATGAGTTCGTGATGGTGAAGCTCACGCAGCTTGGCAAGCAGGATAAAGCCGACGGCGAGCGCAGTAAAACCGGCGGTTTGCGCAGGCAGCCAAAGTTCGGCGGCGGCGTGCAGCAGCAGGAAAGTAATGGCGATGTTTTTATAAACGATATTTGGAATAAAAACAGGGTCTTTCAGACGGCATTCTTTAAGGGCTTCCGCTCCTAAAAGAATGCTGACGCGGACGGATACAAACATGACCGCCGCCATGTTCAGATGTACTTGCGCGCGAAGTAAGTTCAAATCGCCGCTGACGGCATAGGCCGTCTGAAAAATAGTAAATGCGGCAAGCAGCATCAAGAGGGCGAAGTTGTCAGTGTTGCGGTCGAGCCAAATCAGCCAGGCGCAGAACAGCAGCAATACCAGCCAATAGGCGGCGACGAAAAACGAGGCGGTTTGCGGAGAAAAGGGCAGTATGGCGGATGCGGCGAGCAACAATGCCACCAAGACGGTGGCAACGGGTTTCAGACGACCTTTATAGCCCGTCCATTCGAGCATGGCGGCAGTCAGAAAACCGCCGTATGCCGCAGGCAGCATAAGTTCTAAGAAGATTTGGCGGTGCAAAATGACGGCACCGGGGCTGATGAAAAACACCAACGCGCCGAGTATGGCAAGCACCGCCGCACCGACGAAAAACGGCCGCATGGGGTGGGTGAAAAACTTATTCATGGTTTGGCTTGATTCTGCATGAAGATGCTTTCGGATATAGATTTATTGGGAGGACAGGGCCGTATCTTTTGCCAAAGAGGCAAGCCTGCGGCTTGCTTGCCCTCTCCCTAGCCCTCTCCCACGGGGAGAGGGAATTGGGCTGTCGAGCCTGAACATTTTCAGGTTTACCTGCCATCTAATTCCCAATCCTGCACTCTTTGATTTTCAGCAACTTGATTCCCTCTCCCCGTGGGAGAGGGCAACGAACCGCAAGGTTTGTCAGATACTCAAATGCCCGTATCATTCATATTATTGATATTATTGTTTGAATTGTATTGTTTTCAATAATAATAAATAATCCTAAACCAATATAAATAACAGCCATTATCCAACGACTAAACTTCTCTACAATTTCACCAACACCTGCAATATTAGCCAATCTTTGTGCTGTATATACTAAAACAAAAATCAATATTAAAAATACAAGAAGAGTAACTAATAAGTCGACAAGATCTAAAGTCACAAAGTAAGGAACAAAAAGTCCAATATTATCTGCACCACAGCTAGCAACTGTAACCAAAGCAACAATACCGACTAATTTTGACAACCCTTTTTCATCCAATTCTTTTTTAGCTCTTTTTTCGCCCTCACAATCGTCGTAAATAGCAACTTTAATACCTAAGTAAATCGGTATTAAACCTAATAAACCCAACACCCATTTTTCCGGAACATAATGCAAAACAAAAGCTAGAAATAAACTAACTAATATTAAAATTACAGAACCTAAATATTGTCCGATATAAATATCTCGATATTCTTTTCTAGTATTTGCTCTAGCAAAAAATATTAATAGTATTACCAACAAATCTACTGCTGTAGCAATATATAAAACAGCAGCAGTAATCACAGTCGAAAACATAAAGCACCTCATAATGAATCCCCTGCCCCCTTGGCACCACGGCTTTTTCAAAAACCGAATCGCGTTCGGATAACAGATTCGTATCTTTCGCTAAAGAGGCAAGCCTGCGGCTTGCTTACCCTCTCCCTAGCCATCTCCCACGGGGAGAGGGAATTGGGCTGTCGAGCCTGAACATTTTCAGGTTTACCTGACATCTGATTCCCAATTCTACGGCTCTCTGATTTTGAGAAACCTGATCCCCTTTCCCCGTGGGAGAGGGTTAGGGAGAGGGCAACGAACCGCAAGGTTTGTCAGAAATTTAAATTCCTATCACTCATAATAATGAATCCCCTGAAACTCTCTTGCCACCACGGCTTCTTCAAAAGCCGAATCGCGTTCGGACAGCGGCGTAGGCAGGGTAATCACGTTTTGCACGTTCATGCCCTTAGTGGAAAGCAGCATGATTTCATGGCTCAGGCGTGCGGCTTCGAAGCGGTCGTGCGTTACCAGCATACACGCCATGCCCTGCCGCTCGATTTTTTCCACCAGCATGGCGACTAAAATATCGCGCAAATCGCGGTCCAAACCGACGAACGGCTCGTCCAGCAAGGCAAGGTCGCAGCCGCACAGCAGCAGGCGCAAAAATGCTACCCGTTTCGCCATGCCGCCGGACAATTCGGTCGGATATTTGTTCAAATCGCCCGCAGTCAGCCCGACTTTCGCCGCCAGCGCGATGATTTCGCCTTCATCGGGTTTGTCCATAAAAATAGCGATATTCTGCATCGCGGTCAAGTTTCCCGGCAGGCGGTTTTCCTGAAACAGAAAACCCGTTTTGCGGAAAGTATTGCGTATCGTGCCCGATTTCGGCGTTTCCAAGCCCGCAATCAGCCGCAAAACTGTCGTCTTGCCGCAGCCGCTCGGCCCGAACAAGGCTTTCACTTCGCCATGTTGCAGGTTCAAACTGAAATCGCGCACGATGGGGTCGCGGAGAATTTCAAAACGCACGTTTTCAAGGCTGAGCATCATCTCCTCCACGGCATAAACAAAATTTCCAAAGGCTTGGTAATCAGGTATTCAAACAGCGACACAAACACGATAACCAACACCACATAAGCCATTACCGTCGAAGTCTCCAGCATCGCCCTTGCGTCTGCAATCCGCGCGCCCACGCCTTCGCTCGCGCCCAAGAGTTCCGCCATGATCACCACCTTCACCCCCATCGCCACCGCCACGCCGATGCTGGAAATCACATAGCCCGTCAGATGCGGGATATACAGATAGCGGATTTTTTTCAGACGGCCTAATTTATAAGCGTCAAACAACTCCTCATGCTGCTTGTTCACGCTCGCCATTCCGACCGCCGCACTCGCAAACGTCAGCGGCGCAACCAACACAATGATGGTAAACAACACGCTCGGATTGCCGAAACCGAACCAAAACAGAGCCATCACCACCCAAATAATCGGCGGCATCGCCAACAAAATCGTAATTACAGGTTTAAGCAACGCCATCGCCGTCTTAAAACTGCCCGCCACCAGCCCCGCCGCCAATCCCGCCGCCAGCGCAACAGAAATCCCCACCACCGACCGCCACAGCGAAATCCCGATTTCGTTTTCCTGAAAATGTTTCAATAAATCCAAAGACTTTTGAAACACCTCCACCGGCGCAGGCAGCATAAACTCACCGAACACGGCACTGCCCCACGCCCACAACGCCACCACCACCATCGCCACGCTCAGACCGGCAAAGCCGCTCCAAAGGTAGTCGATGATGTAAAACAGCGCAGGCTGCGGTTTGCGGATTTTATCGGTTTTAATCATGGTTTGAGTGTTGGTTTTTTATTGTAGGGGACATTTTTGCACATTATTCTTTAGTTTTATGATTAGTGTTTTTTAAAAGAAATTGCAATTTTTTAGTTGGTTATGTAAAGGATTTAATGGTAAAATATGAAAATTGCAACCAGTTAATTATAAAGGAGTTTTGCTATTATGTTGAGGTATGTTTTATTCATTACTTTGGGTTTGACTTCGTTTAATGCATTTGCAGGGCGTGTCACATGTTCTTCTTTCTCTACACAAGCGGAAGCACAAGCATATTATATTAAATATAATGCCTATTGGTTAGATCGTGACCGAGATGGAGAAGCTTGCGAATGTTTATATGGTGGAAGTAAGTACGGCTCCAAAAGTTGTAGACATTAATATGAGAAAGATTGCTTTATTAGGTTTTGTTTTACTGATGATTATTTCTGCGTGTGGCAAAAATGATCATCAGCAAAGACAACGGTATTATCTTGAAACCGATGAAATTTCTGAATCCGATGAAATTTCTGAATCCAATGAGAACCCTGATGCTATTGATGCAGCTAATATTCTAAATAAATTACCTGAATCTAATAATTATCATACAGATACACAGTATAAATATGAATACCGAACTGGTTATTCAGGAGATTATACCTATAACTATGATATGGAGGATACTAGCGATAGTAGTATTACGGCTAATTGTACAATGTCAGGTAAATATGGTAGTTGTGAAATTGAGGATGGTAATGGTGATACACTTGTAGGGGAAGCTGAATGGGTAAGTTACGATCTTATGCAAGTAACAGATGAAAATGGGGCCGTATACGAAATGGAAACCCAATGATCTACTTTAATGCCTATACGGTTATTTTTCGTATAGGCATTTTATATTTTAACAAGTATAAGTTCGGTATCAGACCGCTTAATAGTTATTTTAGGTTTACAACCTCTTATGGGGTTCAGACGGCCTTTTGATTAAGCCAAGAAGAACCCGTTATCCGGCAGCTTGCCGCCCAAGAGTTTCGGGTTGAACTGCATCAGGATTTCGTAAAACTTCAAAATCTCGTTCTTCACTTCACTGCCTTTGGTTACCGTCAGCCGCGCACCGTCCAAGCCCATGACTAGGGCGGGTTCGGGGGCGGGGAGGTAGTTTTTGCCGATTTTCGCGGCGCTTTGGCGGTTGGCAAGTATCCAGTTGAGCGCGTTTTTCAAATCCTGATGGAAGATGTCGAACTGTGCCTTGTGTGCGTGGAAATATTCTTCGTTGGCGATGATGCCCGCCATCGGAATCAGCGGTTTGGTGTCAAAAGCCTGTCCCCATGCTTTCACCAAGTCAAATCCGCGCACGACGTTTACGCCCATGGTTTTGCCTTTAAGTAGGCTGGCGGTTGCCATCGGTTCGGGCAGGATGGCGGCGTGGTAGTCCTTGCTCAAAAATAGGCCGACTGCTTCGGGCGGCGTGGCGGTGTAGGTGATGCCGACTTTGTGTGTGTCGATTTTCAGTTTTTTCAGCAAGGCTTGCAGCACGATGTCGGGCATATCATTTTTAAACGGTACGAGGATTTTTTTGCCGACCAAATCCTGCGGCGAGACAATCGCGCTGCCTTTGCACATCAGCTGCGTGATGCCGTTGGTCAAAATATTGACCATGCCGACTTTCTGTCCTTGGTTGCGCAGGTTCACGCCGACATTGCTCGGACTCATCATCACTTTAAATTGTCCGCTCGCTACGCCCGCTCGCAGTTGGTCGGGCGAACGCCAGATTTTCAGCGATACGTCCGCCTGTTTCGCCAGCTTGCCTTGCAACGCCGCTACGGCAATGGTAACGCTGGGCATTGCCGGTGCGCCGTACACGGTAAATTGCTCTTTACCGGCAGCAAGCAGAGAAGGCGAAACGCCTGCGGCTGCCAGCGCGGCGGTCATTTTTAAGAAATCGCGTCTTTTCATATCCATTTTTTATCTCCTAATTCTTAATAAGCCAGTGTAGGCATTCTTTCAGACGGCCTGATTTTAAAACGCCGCGTGCAAACTCAACCAATATGTCCTGCCCGGTGCATACACCACGCTGGGCGACAGGGCGAGGACGTGGTCGCCGCTGATGTGTTCGGCGTATTTTTTGTTGAACACGTTGTTTACGCCTAAGCGCAAGCCGTATTTGTCTTTGAAGTTTACGCCTGCGTACACGTCGGCAACGGTAAAGCCTTTGGTGGCTTCGCGTTTGTCTATGCCCAGACCGCTTGCCGCGTCAAAATCGCCGCGCGTTTGTTTGGCGACAAAGCGTGTTGCTGCGCCGATGTTGTAGCTGCCGTGGGCAAAGTAGTTTTTGTAGTCGGCTTGGACGGCGGCTTCAAATGGACGAATTTGATAGAGCGGCCTGCCGTCGGTTTCGTTGTGTCCGTAGTTGTAGGCGGCTTTGATGCCTGCCGCCCAATGCGGATTGAAGTTGTAACGCGCGTAGGCCTGCACGGTAAATAATCGCGCGTCCACGTTGCGTGTGATGATGCCGCTGCCTTTGGAAGCCGTGCCGCTTTGTCCGTGTGCGCGGTCAAAAATAATCAGGTCTTTGACTTTGTCCGCCACAAGTGTGCCGCCCACGTTCCAGCCTGCACCTGCCAACGAGTTCATATAGCCGTTGTAGTAGTCGTTGCGGCTGTCGGCGGTGAGCTTGATGCGGTTGTGTTTTTCGGTTTTCAGCAGGGGATTGCCTGCGATGGCGGCGGCTGGGTTTTGGTTCATCAGCATGCCGTTCATACGGTTTTGCACGATGGCGGCAAGCGAGTTGAAGCGTTCGGTGTTGTCGCCGATGCGTTCTAAGTGAGCAAGGGAAACGCCGTATTTTTGCGTTTCAGACGGCGTAAAATCGTATTTGAGTTCACCTGAAAAGGCATGACGGCGCACTTTGCCGTTGAAGTCGTAGCCGTAATGGGTTTTCCAGATTTGCTGCGATGAGGCGAAGGCAAGGTTGCGGTTCATCGGATGGGCGGGTTGCGCCGTATTTTTGCGTACGTCCGCTTTGTTGATTTCGTAGCTCAAACCCAAGCCCAGTTTGTGTCGGTCGTCAAACTTGTAAGACAAGGTATCGGCAATGCGCCAGCGGTCGAGGTGTACATCGGCGAAACGGTAGCCGTTGAGGAAATCGCGCATGGCGGTGTGGGCGTTGCGCTCGCCGTTTTGGCTGTCGTTGCGGTAGCTGACGGCGGCGGTGTTGTGGAATTTGCCGAAGTTCGCATCGTGTTTGAGCGAGAAGTCGTACACTTTGCGGTCAAGCTCTACGAATACTTGCTGCGGCGTATTGTTTTGGCGCAGGGAGTAATTGTCGGCATGGCGTTTGAGTTTGATGATGCCTGCTTCCGCGCTGACCGTATTGCTCAAATCGGCATTGCCCCAACGCGCGTTGAGTTTGGCGATGTGGCGTTCGGTATCCAATGCGTCGTTGACGAACTGCGG